>JAPHSA010000121.1 GCA_026193235.1 Deltaproteobacteria bacterium
CGAAAACCGTGCTTGACCGGATTCTCCAGCTGCTGCGGGAGCTTTTTGATATCCTTTTCACTCAAGTCCGGAAACTGCTGGCGCAGAATTTCCTGAACTTGCTCCATTATTTGCTGATCGGAGGCCAGCCGGGTATCAAAAAGCCGTCGAATACGAAACATGAGAGTCCTCCGCAAATCCTGCTTAACCAGCCAGGTCCAGCTGCCACACCAACGCGTCCGCCGGTCCGGCCGGCTCTGCGTTGGTGTAATGATAGGTATCACCGAGATAGTTTTTCAGCACTACATCGCTGCCGAGCTGCTGCAGATAGTCCGGAAGAAGTGGTATTTTGCCGCCACCACCAGGGGCATCGATGACATAAGTCGGTACCGCCATGCCCGAGGTGTAGCCGCGCAGGGCCCGGATGATTTCCAGACCCTCTTCAACGCTGGTGCGGAAATGATCGGTCCCCTGTACCTGATCGGCCTGGTAAATGTAATAAGGGCGGACCCTGATTGCCAACAGTCGCTGCATCAGACGGCCCATCACCAGGGGGTCAGCATTGACCCCGCGCATCAGGACCGTCTGGTTCCCCAGGGGGATGCCGGCATTGGCCAGCCGGGCACAGGCCTTGGCCGACTGCTCGGTAATCTCGGCCGGATGGTTGAAATGGGTGTTGATGTAGAGCGGATGATAGCGTTTGAGAATCCTGACCAGGCTCGTAGTGATCCGCTGCGGCAACACCACCGGAATCCGCGTACCGATGCGGATGATCTCAAGATGCGAAATCGCGCGCAGACGACTTAAAATGCTGTCGAGCTTCTCGTCACTGAGGAGAAGTGGATCGCCACCGGAGAGGATCACGTCACGAATTTCGGCGTGCTCACGGATATAGGCGATCCCGGCACTGATGCTCTCTTCGCTGATTGCCATCTCGGCACAGCCGACCTTGCGCTTGCGGGTGCAGAATCGGCAGTACATGGCGCAGGTCGAGCTGATCATAAAAAGGACCCGGTCAGGATAACGGTGCACCAGATTCGGCACCGGACTCTGATTCTCTTCATTGAGTGGGTCGACATGGCAGACCTGATCCTGCAATTCCATGGCATCGGGAACCGCCTGCTTCCAGATCGGGTCCCCCACCTGCTGGATCAGACTCAGATAATAGGGGTTGATCCGCATCGGATAGCGCTCAGCGACTTCGTGCAAGGGGGCCGGGTCGATGTTGAAACGCGCAGCTAATGCTGCCGGGTCGGTCAAACTGTACTGTAATATTTTTTGCCAAGTTTCCATCACTGATCTCCGCGTCAGAAAATGCGTTTAACATAAGTGATGCGATCATCACCCGGGCTGTAGAAATCGGCGATCACCGATTCTTGCCGGTAGCCCGCTTTGACATAGAACATGCGCGTTCTTTCGTAAGACCCTTTGGAGGATGTCTCCAGGCAGATCAAACGGGCCCCCTGCTGCTGCATGTCGTCCTCTGCAGTTTCTAGTAGCTGACGTCCGAATCCCATTCCGTGGGCCCGCGGGTCGGTGGCGATCCAGTAAATATCAAAGTTGCCTTCGGTCAACGGCACCGACCCGTAGAGGATGTAGCCGGTCGGCCGATCATCGTTCACAGCAACCAGCACCTGATAGTCCTGCTGCGCCGGCTGATCAAGGACGATCTGCAGCAGTTCCAGCGCGCAGCTGACCTCTGCGGCGGTAAAGCTACCAACCTTCTTGAGGCGAGTAAGAATAGCGGCCAGTTCCGGCAGGTCAGATGCTTGCAGGTTTCTCATGGTGAAGATCCTTTCGTTCGCTGGCGCAGGCCAGAATCTGTTCAATAAGTTGTGGATAGGCCAGTCCGGCGACCCCGGCCGCGCGGGCCAGTCCGGCATCCGGAGAGATATCGGGGTTAGCATTAACCTCGAGAATGTAGGGGGTCTGGTTGCGCAGGCGGATATCAATTCGGGCATAATCGCGGCAGTCGAGCAGCTTGAAAGCGCGCAGCGCGGCCGTGGTGACCAACGAAGTTTCTGCGGCGGAGATCTCCGCCGGGCAGACCGGCAGTGTTCCGAGATAGGCGGCACTCTGCGGTGACCATTTGCTGTCGAAACAGACCATTGCTCGGGGCAGATCGGCAGCAAAGGTGATCTCTGCGACCGGCAGTACGGTTAAACTGCCATCACCGATAATGGCGACATTCAGCTCTCTTCCGTCGATAAACTCTTCCACCAGGGCGGGTTGACGGTAACCTTTGTGGATAAGGCGGATCCGTTGTTTCAGCTGCTGCAGGGTATCAACCACGCTGGCAGGTTCGATCCCCTGCGAAGCATCTTCGTAGGCCGGCTTGACGATCAGCGGGTAGTGGAGCCCGTCAGTGTTGGGAAAGTCCGCTCCGGGGAGTGCCAGGCAAAACTTTGGAGTTGGCAGATCATGCTGGAGCAGCAAGGTTTTGGTCTGCAATTTGTTTTGAGTCAGTCCAAGACAGAGTGGCTGTGAACCGGTGTAGGGAATCCCCAACAGTTCGAAGATTCCAGCAACATTCATCTCCTGATGGGAGTCCCCCCAGAACCCTTCGCAGAGGTTAAATGCGAGGGTCGGAGCAAAATTCTCCAGGCGGGGAAGAAAATCGCTCAGTTTGTCGGCCAGTGGAATTAGCTCGGGTTGATGGCCGAGTTGATGAAGTGCCTGCAGAACTGCCTTTGCTTGATCGTAAGAGCCGCTATCGGCAATCCGGTCACGGATTTCGCCGTGGGCGGAATATTTGGGGGTCTGATTATAACAAACAGCGATGCGCATCATTTTTCTCCACCAGGTCGAGCCGTTGGCAAGCGGCATTAACGACACTGAGAATCATCTCGGGGTAGCTCAATCCAGCCGCACGGGCGGCTTTGGGGAAGCAGCTGTTCTGCTCCGGCCGGGGAAGAACCCCCGGAAGTGGATTGACTTCGATGATCTGCGGGTGGCCGCTGGCATCCAGCCGCACATCGATGCGGCACCAGTCACGACAACCCAGGTGGAAAAAAGCCTTGCGGCAGAGGTCTTCAATCTTCCGCTGCAACAGCGGTTCTAGTTTCGCCGGGCAACGGAAAATCTGCAGTGGAGCGGTTTCCGTATCCCAAAGCCATTTAGCTTCGTAGGAATAGATCGGGTTTGCTCCTGCAGGCAGGGTGGAAAGATCGATCTCAACGATCGGGAGAACTTGCGTGGCCGTGCCGTTACCAAGGATAGCGACGGTAAATTCCCGTCCACAGAGAAATTCCTCAACCAGCGCTGGTTGTTGATAGCCGGTCCAGACCCGGTCAAGCTGTTTCTGAAGCTCAACCGGATTGTGAACCAATGAGCTGTCAGTGATGCCCTTACTCGATCCTTCCAAGGCTGGTTTGACCAGCAGCGGAAAGTGGAAATTATCCGGAAGTTCAGCAGCTTGGCGCAACTGCACGAAGGCCGGAGTCGGAACCCGGTGATATGCGAGGATTTCTTTGGTGCGAAGTTTGTCGAGGCAGATGCCGAGGCTTACAGGATCACTGCCAGTATAGGGGATCTGCAGCATCTCCAGCAGGGCCGGGATCTGCGACTCACGACTACCGCCGTACAACCCCTCGGCCATATTGAAGACCAGATCGGGACGCAGGGCGCGGAGTTTTTCGAAAGCATCCAGATCGGCGTTGACCAGTGAAACCTGATGGTTTTGTGCCAGTGCGTCGGCAACGGCCTGAATGGTCTGGGCGTCATCCCATTCGGCGTAGAGATCCTGCGGAAGGTGTTGCGTGTCAAGCAGCCTGGATGAGGGAGGTTGGTCGTCCTCCTCAGCGACACATTGATTAAAAGTGATTACAATATGCATGGTCAACCCCTTAATAATAAATAAGCCACTGCTTTTGAAAACCTCAGAAAAGAGGAGACAGATTAAATATCTGAGGGGCTTGGCGGCTGTGGCTAAAAAGGGGTCGCTTTTGTCGCTTGGTCGTTGCGCTCATCAGACTAAAATGTCATTTCAGCGAACCTATACTCTCAAATACTGAGCCCGTCAATATAAAAAACAGGGTTCTGGATATTTCTCGAAAATATAGCTGTTAACTGCCCAAAATCAACTGTATAGCTTTAACGTTTCGAGTCTTGTGGGAGCGGGATATATTAATTACCGACGTGCAGAAAACGGCAATCCTTTGTTGGAAAAAGCTTTGCCGAAGCATCAAAACTTATCCAGGACGAGGGATGCAAAGCTGAGAACAAAAAAGAAACCACACATATCAGTCACTGTCGTTAACAACGGACTGGAAACCAGCGCCGGATCAAGCTTAGCCCGCTTCAGCAACAATGGAATCAGCCCACCCAGTGAAACGGCAACAACGGTGTTGACGGCCAGGGCCCCTCCGACCACCAGTCCTAAAAATGCATTTCCCTTCCAGAAATAAGCCACACCCCCGAGCAGAACGCCGAGTGCCACGCCATTGATCACCCCGAGGCTGGCTTCTTTTGCCAGTACCCGTAGCAGTTCGGTCGGGCGCACCAGCCCCAAGGAAAGTTCGCGCATACTGACCGCAACCGCCTGGTTGCCGGAACAGCCGCTCATGTCGCTGACCATCGGCAGAAAAACCGCAAGGGCAATCACCGCCGCCAGAGTATCCTGATAGAAGGCGATGACACTGGCGGCCAGGATATTCAGCACGATATTCAGCGACAGCCAGGACAACCGTCGACCAGAACGGGATAACAGCGGCATTGAGCGGAATTCCTCACCGCCGATAATCCCGGAAAATCCGAGAAACTGATCAGTACTCTGATTACTTTTTTCTTCTTCGACGGCCTCTGGAAGGACAATTCCGAGCAGCCGCGAGTCGTCGTCAACAACCGGCACTCCGAACAGGTTGTGTTCTTCAAAGAAATTATGCAGGTCGTCCAGAGAGTCGTTCACGTTGACCCGGTACGGGTTGCTGATCATCAACGTCGTAAGTTTTGTCGTCCGTTTCGGAAAGAGCAGATCGCGCATCCGCAGTACGCCCTGAAGCCGGTTGTCTTCATCAGTGACATAGAGATATTGGACATCGTACTCTGCGTATTTTTCGCGGTTGGCCTGTAATTCGTCAAGAACATCCTGAACAGTCTGGTCGCTGAGAAAATCAAGATATTCCGACACCATCAATCCGCCGGCGGTGTCGGGCTCGTAGGCGAGAAACTGACGGGCTTCCTCTGCCTCTTCCGGGGCCATCTTGTCGATAATCGCGTTGGCGTCATCCTCATCCAGCTCTCCGAGGAGATCAGCGACATGATCGCTGCCCAGTTCTTCGAGGATGGCGGCTGCCAGTTCCGGCTGAATTACCTCAATGAGATCGGCACCCTGGGCATCAGAAATATCTTCGATAACCTCAGCTGCTTCTTCAGGGCTGAGCAGGGTCAATAGGCGATTTTGCTCTTCGGCATTCAGTCGGGAAACGGCCAATGCGGTATCGGCTGGAGTGATACTGTCCAGAAAGGCGACTACTTGTTGCCGATCGTCCGTATTGATTTGCGTGGAAAGTTCTTCCCAGGGTTTTTGCAGTTCTCTTTCCAGTTCAACGGGTTCCATAATCATGTCCTATTGTTTTGCGGCAGCTATAGCGAAAGCTCCCGACCAATAAAATTTTAATTCGTCCGGGCTGTGTGGGGTGATGCGAGTGCGAGTGCCGCATAAATTCGTGCCGCCGCTTCAACTTCGACAAGGCTGGTCTGCTCCTCAGAGGTATGCGCTGTTTCCAGTGATCCGGGACCTAGAATCAAGGGCTTGCTCCCGGCCTGATAAAACAGGTTGCCATCGGAATGTGACCGGAACGGGACAAACCGGAGTGGTAAATTCAGACGCGGAAAGACATCTTCCAAAGTCTCCATCA
>JAPHSA010000308.1 GCA_026193235.1 Deltaproteobacteria bacterium
CGCAGGCAACCGATCGCCAGATGAGCGAAATCCTGGCAGACTCCACGGCGGTTTTTTAAAACCTCGGCCAGCGGGGTCGCGATGGTGGTCGATTCTGGATCATAGGCAAAATCACGGTAAATACGTTGCATCAATTCGGTGGCCGCATCAATGAGTGGCCGTCCAGCCTGAAAAGTTGGTCGCGCATAATCAGCAAGTTGCTCTGAGCTTTTGACAAAAACTGAATCGTAGAGATAGGGCAAATCTTCAAGCGTCCGCATTGAAGTTTCTCTCGGGAATCTCATGGCAGCAGCATCCCAGGCGAGTTGCTCCCCTGTCAGCATCGGACTGTGATCAATCGCGGCAATCGAGACCTCGCTGATAGCCGTGACCAGAAGTTCTTTATGTGTCTGTTGAATGGCAAAATGGCTGAGTCGATTACCAAAAGCATCGTTTCGCTCGCGCAGATCAACCGCAGTCGGCTCGATCTCCAGCCTGCTTGAAAGGCACTGCTGCCATACGGTGTCACGGGGCAACAAACAGGCTTCATTCCGACAGTAACTGACCGGCTGGCTGTAGAGATAACGCGTTTTATGGGTTAGCTGATACTTCATGACGCCTTATCCTGAAGCCCGGAACCCATCTGTTGCATCACCTGAGTCGGGCTGAAGTAAAGCTGCACCAAAACCCCGGAGAGTTGGTCAAGTCGTTCTTTTTGAGACCCCAGCAGTTTTTCGAGCAGCGGGTAGGTACTGCCGCTGCTCGACAGTTGCGTCAACTGGCGATGGTCTGCCCCGCTAAGCTCCTCCAGCGCTTCAGCAATTAATAGTTCATCACTGGCTGCCGTTTCACCTGGTTGTTCGTGCGGCAACTCTTTAATGTGCCGTTGCAGCTGATCTAATTGATAAGCAAGTGCCCGGGGGTAATTTTCATCCTGTAAAAGCAACTGAAGTACTGTCGACAGCTGCATAAAGGAGCGATAGCGGCGGCGGAAAACGATCAGACTGTTACTCGTAGCCAGGACCGTCTCCATGATGTGTGCTTCCATGGAGCTGTCATAGCAGGGCACCAGGGTTGCCCGTAACAGCTCGATCAAAGTCAGGGCTCGTTCCAGGCGGCGGCCAATTTGCAACAACAGCCAGGCAGTTTCACGCGACATGTTTTCATTGGTCAGTCCACTGAACGCTGACAAACCAAGAATTAATTGATCGACACTATCGTAAAGGCGTCCGCTACCGATCTGACTTATAGCCATTTTCGGGTTCCACTTCTGTTGCATGTTGTCAACCACCCGCCATGCATCTTCTGGGATCAGATCCCTGATCGGATAGGTCGAGCGCGCCAGGTTGCGCAGCGATGAGCGCAGACTTCCGGCTCTCTCTATATTTCCAGCCAAAGACAAAAGTTCGGGGCGTGGATCAGCAAGTTTTTCAGCCCGGTCTTTACCGTCAAACCCGGGGTAAGTGGAGGTGACGCGAGTCAACGCGGGCAACAACTGTTCCAGGGTCCGCTGGTCATCAGGATCGCGGAATTCCTCGTATTCGCGAAACTTACTCAGAATCGACCGGAGCAGTCGAGCAGTCGCTTCGGTTCGTTCCGCATAGCGGCCAGCCCAGAACAGGTTTTCAGCCGCCCGACTGGGGAGCACCCCAAGTAAGGGTTGAATGAGTTGATCTGGTTGAACCTTGCGCCAAAAGTTTACCTGCTCTTCGGGTTTTTGCGTCAACACCCAGGTGTCCTTACAACCTCTGCCCTCCTGGCTGGTCATAAGCGAGCCGTTTTTATGCGTATTAATTCTCGTCAGACCTCCCGGCATGGTGGCATAGGTCTGTTCATGCGCAGTCAGGAAGGTACTCAGAATGCTGGTGCGCTGCTCTATCTCATGGTTAACAAAAGAGGGGCCTGACGCAAGACTGGCTATTTCCTGACCAACATAAAGGTGGGGGTTAGCCAGAATCCGATCACGACAAATCGAGGATTCAGCATGGCCCAACTCCCCTGGAACCATCTCGTTTTGGCCTGGAATCGGATGGATCGGCTTGATCACGAGTTTGTCCAGATTTTGCAGCACGAATTCACGTTCACGGGGTTGACCGCACCACCAGGTGGCGACTGAAGGAAGACGTAAGTTTTCGCCCAGAAAATAGCGACATAGACCCGGAAGAAAAGCCAGCAGAGCAGGATTTTCCAGCACACTGCTGCCGATCGGGTTAGCCACTACGACATTGCCCCGACGTACCGCTTCCAGCAAACCTGGCACACCTGAACGAGAATCACCACGCAGTTCGAGTGGATCACAAAGCTCATCATCCAGACGCCGCAGGATGACATCGACCTGGCACAGCCCACCAACGGATTTGAGCCAGACACAGCCGTCGCGAACGATCAGATCGCCGCCCTGTACCAGCGGATAACCGAGATAAGCGGCCAGGTAAGCGTGCTCGAAATAGGCTTCATGCTCCGGCCCAGGAGTGAGAATTACAATGCGTGGCTCTGCTTTATTGTGCCGCGCCAGAAGGGTTAAACTGTTGCGCAGCGCGCGAAAATACAGCGCCAGCCGGCCGACCTGGAAATTCTGAAACAGTCGCGGAAAAGTCCGTGACATGACAATGCGATTTTCCAGCGCATAGCCAGAACCAAAAGGCAGTTGTGTGCGGTCTTCAAGAACCCAGAAGCGCCCATCGGTACCCCGTGCCAGATTCGCTGAGTAAACGTTCAGATGCAGCTCTGTGGCTGAGAACTGACCGACGCAGGGCCAGAGAAAACCCTTGTGGGCAAAGATCAATTCTGGCGGCAGCAGACCTTTTTCGATCAGCGTCCGTGGTCCGTAGACATCAGCAAGAATCAGGTTCAGCAGCTGTGCCCGCTGGACCAGACCCGCCTCAACTTGAGCCCAGTCCTCACTCCCGATAATCAGCGGGATGGGATCAAACTGCCAGGAACGTGGGTCATCAGCGGGACCAAAGACATTGTGGGTCGCACCATTTTCACGTAACAGCCGCTGAGCTTCCTTACGCCGGCTTGCTAATTTTTTTGGGCCAAGCTTTTCCAGAGTTTGCATGAGCTGCTGCTCATGCTGTTGCAGTTCTCCCTGAACAGAAGAGCTTTTTATCTCCGCCCTCAGTTCCCTTGCATAGGATTGGGCACCGATATTCTGGCTCTGACTCTGACTTTGGCGCTGTTCAAATTCTATACTCACACTTAGTACCCAATATTCCTGACTTTTTCAGGGATTAGACTTAATACTTTGATTAACGCTCGCGACGCAGATCAAGGGTATAGGGAAATTCCAGGTTTTGCTCTTCCAATGGTGGCGCCATCGGGCCGGGAACCGTTCCCTCGGGGAAGAATTTGCCGAGCTGCTTGAATTCCGGTTGCGGCTGAAGCGGGCCTTGCGTATGTTCCGTGTCCCGGAATAAAGAGACCCGGCGCGACTCGGCAGTGATCGCATTGACCGGAATGTCTTCGTAACTGCGTCCTCCTGGATGAGCAACATGATAGCTACAACCACCAATCGAATGCCCGTTCCAGCTGTCGATAATGTCAAACACCAGCGGTGAGTCTGATTTAATGGTCGGGTGCAATGCCGATGGCGGTTGCCAAGCTTTGTAACGCACCCCGGCGACGAACTCATCTTTACGGCCGGTATTGTTCAGCGGCAACCGGCGCCCGTTACAGGTGATGACATGGCGGCCTTCCGTCAATCCAGTAACATGCAACTGTAGCCGCTCCACCGAGGAATCAACATAGCGCGCAGTTCCCTGGCTGCTGACTTCTTCTCCGAGGACATGCCAGGGCTCAATCGCAAAACGCAGCTCCAGTTCAATATCCTCAATCTGAACCGTCCCGTAACGCGGGAAGCGGAATTCAAAAAACGGGTCGAACCAGTCCATCTGGAAGGGATATCCGGCCGCCTGCAAACCAGCAATAACCTCCTTCACATCCTGCCGCACGTAGTAGGGCAGCAAGAAATGGTCATGAAGCGCCGTTCCCCAGCGAATCAAGTCATGCTTGTAGGGCTTTTCCCAGAACCAGGCAATCAGGGTCCGCAACAACAGATTCTGAACCAGACTCATGCGCGCGTGAGGCGGCATTTCAAAGGCGCGTAATTCAAGGATTCCGAGACGCCCCGTGGAACTGTCTGGCGAATAGAGCTTATCGATACAGAATTCAGCGCGATGCGTGTTGCCGGTCACGTCAATCAACAGGTTGCGCATCAGGCGATCGACCAGCCAGGGGGTCGCGACCTCACCTTCCGGCATCTGTTGGAAAGCAATTTCCAGTTCGTACAGGGAGTCATCACGGGCTTCATCAATCCGCGGAGCCTGACTGGTTGGCCCCATGAACATCCCTGAAAACAGGTAGGAAAGGCCCGGATGATGCTGCCAGAAGGTCACCAGACTGCGAAGCAGATCGGGGCGCCGGAGCATGGGACTGTCGGCTGGTGTCGCGCCGCCGAGGGTAATGTGGTTACCACCACCGGTTCCGGTATGGCGACCATCGAGCATGAATTTTTCTGTCCCCAGGCGAGTTTGCCGCGCTTCCTCATAGAGGCGTACGGTATTTTCAACAATCTCTTTCCAGCTGCCAACCGGGTGGATATTGACTTCAATAACTCCAGGATCCGGAGTCACAGAAAAACGCTCTATACGCCAGTCACGGGGTGGTTCATAACCCTCGATCACCAGCGGCATATTGAATTCTTCCGCGGTGATTTCGAGGATGCTGATCAGGTTAAGATATTCTTCCAAAGAACCCAAGGGTGGCATGAAGATATGCAGTCGGCCCTGTCGGGCTTCAACACAGAGGGCAGTATGACTCACCTCAACCAGTTTATCCTCATCCTGAGACGCATCTTTTAGGGGTGGCTGTTCTTCAGAGATCAACTTCCCGGCCCAAAGACCGCGATAATTCTCCAACCGGGGCAGCACTTGAAACTGGCTCTGCTCTACAAACGGCTCACGTTTTTCCGGCGCAACCCAGGGCAGGGAATCGAGTGGCAACCGCAGCCCCATGCCGGAATCCCCCGGGATGAGGAACATCTGCTCACGTCTGAATTTCCAGTGGCTGCTCGTCCACTGATCAGTTTCACGATTCCACTTTAACGGCAACGCATAGCCAACGGGGTCGCCCAAACCTTTTTCCAACACCTGTGCCAGAGTCCGACGTTCTGAAGAATCTTTAAGGTCAGCTTTCAACGGATCAATATTTGCCGGAACGGTGCCTTCTTTCCACAGCCAGTAGAGCGTATCTTCGTAACCGGGAACGAGGTATTCTTGACTTATTTCAAGGTGCTTGACCAGGCGCTGAGAAAACTGTGCAGCGTCTTGGTGGCTGAATTTATAGTCCTTGTTGATATCGGCCAATAGCTCGGGGTTATGCCAGATCGGCTCCTTATCTTTGCGCCAGAAGCAACTGTTGGCCCAGCGTGGCAAAGGTTCTCCCGGATACCATTTGCCCTGCCCGAAGTGCAGCAACCCACCGGTCGTGAAAGCATCGCGCAAGCGCAGTGTCAGGTTATAAGCCAGCTCACGTTTGTGCGGCCCATCGGCGCTGGTATTCCATTGATCACTTTCCATATCGTCAATCGAGACAAAGGTCGGCTCACCGCCCATCGTCAGACGCACATCACCGGCAACCAGATCTTCATCAACCTTCTGGCCGAGGGCATTAATCAGCTCCCACTGTTCATCACTGTAAGGTTTGGTGACCCTTGGATCCTCATGAATGCGCGTTACGGTATTACTATGTTCAAACTCAACTTCGCATAAATCCATTCCCCCGGTGACCGGCGCAGCACTGGTTGGATGCGGTGTACAGGCCAACGGAATGTGCCCTTCACTGGCCAGCAGTCCGGAGGTCGGGTCCAGCCCGATCCAGCCTGCTCCCGGAATATAGACCTCAGTCCAGGCGTGCAGATCGGTAAAATCAGCTTCGGGGCCAGATGGCCCATCCAGTGATTTTTCGTCAGAAGTCAGCTGAATCAGATACCCGCTGACAAAGCGGGCAGCCAGATCTAAATGGCGGAAGGCCTGAACCAGCAGCCAGGCCGAATCGCGGCAGGAGCCAATTTTCCGTTGCAGGGTCGTTTCGCAACTCTGTACCCCCGGCTCCATGCGCACAGAATAATTGACCGTCTGCTGCACCTGGCGATTGACCTCTACCAGAAAATCGATGGTGAGAACTTCACTGCGATCAATTTTCTCTAACCATTTTTCCAGCAGGGGGCCAGTGACAACTTTCTGCAGATAAGGAGCAAGCTCCATACGTTCCAATTTGTTGTAGCTGAAAGGGTATTTTTCGGCAGACTCTTCGATAAAGAAATCAAACGGGTTATAGACCGTCATATCGGCAATAACTTCAACTTCGAAACGCAGTTCGCGCGTCTTTTCCGGGAAAACCAGACGAGCCAGGTAATTGCCAAAGGCATCCTGTTGCCAGTTCAAAAAATGAGTTTCCGGGAGAACCTTCAAAGAATAGGCATGAATTGGCGTACGGCAGTGAGCTGCCGGGCGCAACCGCAGGACGTGCGGAGAAAGTGAAATCGGACGGTCAAATTTATAACTGGTAACGTGATTACAGGCAATGCGAATTGGCATGAGGAGTCCCTTTATCAAGTGTCGAATAACAACAATGGAGCATCTGTGCGTTTACTTTGCAGTACTGTTAAAGAAGCATTCTACACGGTTTTCTCTATACAATGTTGGAAAATGACCAGCCGTTATGAATATTTTAGACTGCTCACTGCTATTGATTGACAGCAATCGTCACGACTTGATAACCAGTTATTTTTGCCAGAAATGAAAGGTGGGAGGGTCTTATACAGAAAGATTTAGAATGACAGATTCGCTCTCCCTGGTTAATTGAAACTGTTACGGCAATATGGTGCTTATTGATTCTTTCAGTAGTACTAAAAAATATTTAGCACTATCTCTTCTTGAATTTTCTGCCAGACCAATCAAACCATCTGTCAGGTAGCGTGCCGGGATGCCTTTTGAACGCAGGTAAGGCATGGCGATAATCGCCCGATCTTTATGCGGACAGGCGGTGATGATAATCTTGTCTTTCGGCAGCTCATCCAAACGGGCCGGGAGTTCGTTC
>JAPHSA010000073.1 GCA_026193235.1 Deltaproteobacteria bacterium
AGGAAGGACACACAACCACGTCCCCCGTCCCCGGCTTTGACTTCTATTCTGACCTGATCGACAAACTTCATTTAATAGACCATTCACTTGGTACGGACCGTTGTAAAAGTGAGACCGCAGATATTTTCAGCAGACTTGCTAGTCTTAAGCCTATCTACCTGGCGGTCGCTCTTAGCTATTCGTCCAGAAAGAGAAAAACCCGGTAACTGACCATGCAGCACCGGGTTCCTCAATCAGTAGTTAGATTCAATCAGGCAGTATAAACACTGATATGCTTACGACCTTTGGACTTGGTTTCAAACTTCACCACACCATCGATCAAAGCGAATAACGTATAGTCCTTACCGCATCCAACATTGTTACCCGGGTGAAATGTGGTTCCACGCTGGCGCACCAGAATGGATCCTGCGGAAACTTCCTGCCCGCCAAAACGTTTCACTCCAAGCCGTTGTCCGGCACTGTCACGACCGTTTCTGGAACTACCGGCAGCTTTCTTATGAGCCATGAGACCGCCTCCTTAAGCTTCGATTGCCGCGACTTTAAGTCGGGTAATGGGTTGACGGTGGCCGTATTTTTTACGACTACCTCCACGTCGCTTGGATTTAAAAACAAGAATTTTCTTGTCTTTTTCCTGAGCAACGATCTGTGCCTTAACCTTGGCACCTGGTACGAGAGGTGTTCCGAGTTTAACCTCTGCGCCACCGACCATGAGGACTTGATCGAGTTCGATGGTATCACCCACCGCACCGTCGATCATCTCGACCTTGAACAGGTCGCCTTCGGAAACTTTGTACTGTTTACCTCCGGTCTTGATCACCGCATACATTGTTGACATTCTCCTATCGTTAAAAACAATTATCCACAGGCGCAGGTATTGCGCTGCAACGCGTGACTATAACGGCGAGCAGAAAGGCTGTCAAGATTTTTATCAATAGTCATGTGGTATCCCCTGAATATGCAGAGCCAGATGCTCCGCATCGTCACTAGCCTCGATCCAGCCGTGATTCGCATCGATCTTGCTATCCAAATCTTTGATATAGGGCTTGATATCAAGCAGTGGCGTTCCGTCAAACACATCAAGGCCCGAAGTATAGACACGGTTCCCAAAAATCTTTCTAATCCGCACAACACTGAGACCGATCGGATTGGGACGACCCGGTGAGCGGCTGGCAAAAACACCAACATCCCGTCCATAGGCCCAGGGCGGCGCGACCAGCATTTGCGGAATATCCTTCAGTCGATCAATATAATAGATGACATAAATATAGTTGAAAGAGTCAAGATCCTTCAAACCTTGGACATAGCGATCATCCACGTCCAGATAAAATTCCTGATCATCATTTTCGACCGGCTGGTAAGGCGCACTACTTGTGTAAGGCGTTTTAATCACACCAATCTGGTGAAAAACCAGGTTTTCCATTTTGCATCCCTACTCACTCAAAAGTTAAAAATCTTTACAGAATGCTTCATGATTCTTTATGCTGGCAGATATTAACTTAATCACAGATTTTTGACGAGTGACAACCACAACTAACCCTCTCCGTGTGAATTCAAATGCAACGACTGCTTATATTTTCATTTTTACTTTTTGTTCTTCCACTCCAACTTTCAGCCGCTGATTTCAGTTTTTATCAGCATCAGGGGAAAGTCCCCGGAGCAACACTCCTGGTTATCGGCGGTGTCGATGGTGATGAACCGGGTGCTTTTCATGCCGCGGCCTCA
Source organism: Deltaproteobacteria bacterium (assembly GCA_026193235.1). GTDB lineage: Bacteria > Desulfobacterota > Desulfuromonadia > Desulfuromonadales > Geopsychrobacteraceae > JAPHSA01. Next base: position 1,723 of record JAPHSA010000073.1, read on the forward strand.
CTGGTCACCCATTACCAGATTGAGAAAGGTCACCTTTGGATCGTACCCAACCTGAATGCTGCGGCAATCCTCAAACGCCAACGTGGAGACATGAACCTGAAATTTGCCTCGGTCGCAAAAAGTGATCCCGACTATCTACCGGTACAGCGCATACAAAACATTATCACCAGGCCTCAGGTCGATCTGGTACTCAACCTCCATGATGGCAGTGGTTTCTATCATCCCCAACGGATCAGCAGCCAGCGCAGTCCCTATCGCTGGGGGCAGAGTTGCGTCATTGACCAAAGCAGTCTTAATGGGCCGCGGTTTGGCAACCTTCAGAAAATGGCTGAAACCACCATTCAGCATATCAATCAAAAAGTGGCGTCTAAAGATCATTATTTTCAGCTGAAAAATGTTCGCACCAGAGCGGCAAAAGAGGATATCCCGGCAAAAAAATCTTTATCCTACTTTGCCGTACGCCACAACAAGCCAGCATTTGCTGTGGAAGCCAGCAAAACCGACCCGGTACATTTACGCACCTACTTTCATTTACTGGCCCTGGAAAGCCTCATGCGCCAGATGGACATTAACTTTACCCGAGATTTCCCCCTGAGCCCGGAAGCC
>JAPHSA010000303.1 GCA_026193235.1 Deltaproteobacteria bacterium
GAGGTTTCTAAAGAAAAAAGAGGCAATTATTGGTCAGGTTCCAGGGGCTCTGGTTTTTGTCGGAGAGCAGAAGGTTGCGGAGGCAACCATCCGGGTCATCGATTATGATCAGAAGCAGCTGAGTGAAAAAGAGCTGCATGATATTAGCGAAGGGCTGACCTACAAAGACAGCTCAACCGTCACCTGGATCAATATCAACGGTCTGCACGATCTAGACCTGATCAGCGAAATTGGTAAGGGTTTCGGTCTGCACGCGCTGGTGCTTGAGGACATTGTCAACACTGGACAACGGCCGCGCATGGAAGAGTATGACAACTACCTGTTTTTCGCTCTTAAAATGATGCGCTATGATCCCGCGGCAGGTAAAATTCGCAGTGAACAGCTAACCATGGTATTAGGTAAAACCTTTCTACTCACTTTTCAGGAACAGCCGGGGGATGTTTTTGAACCGGTCCGCGAGCGGATTCGAAAACAGAAGGGGCGCATTCGCAAGGTCGGTATTGACTATCTGGCCTATGCCCTGTTGGATACCGTTGTCGACAACTATTTGTTCATTATTGAACGGTTGGGTGAAGAGGTAGAAGACATAGAGAACGAGATTCTGGATAATCCGACCCATGACATCCTCTTCAAAATCAACGCATACAAACGTGAAATGAACTACCTGCGTAAAACCATTCGCCCGGTTCGTGAATTTATCCTGCAGTTGAGCCGGGTTGATTCTGATCTGATCCAATCACCCACCTTGCCCTTTTTCAAAGATCTGCTCGATCTGTCAAATCAGGCGGTCGATGCGATCGACAGTTACCGGGAAATGCTTTCTGATCACTTGAATATTTACGATTCCCGGATCAGTAATCGACTCAACGAAATCATGAAAGTGCTCACTATTTTTTCCGCTATATTTATTCCGCTCACGTTTATTGCTGGAATCTACGGCACCAATTTTGAGAACGTCCCGGAGCTACACTTTCGCTATAGCTACTTTATCATGTGGGGAGTCATGGTGACCGTAGCTCTGTTCATGCTCCGTTTCTTCCGCAGTAAAAAATGGCTGTAAACAACTTATCTGGGTTTTCCGGGGGAGCAGCGGATCGGCCTGGTCAGGTTATTTGATATCGATCTTGTAGAACAGATCAACCCCACTTTCGGTCCCGATGTTCGATTCGAGTTCCCAGCTTGGGGTCAGATTGTAGCGGACTTTCATCTCATTGCTGTTGCTGAACAGCGAATAGCCGAGGCTGACATAAAGATCGGGGCTCAGATACTTGCCGGTGGTGATGATCGAGGAACTGACATCGCCTTCACCGGCGCTGATATCGAGGACATCGAGTCCCAGGCGGTTTTTAAGTTTTTCCTGCAAGATCACCGATTCCCCCTGGGACAGCAGTGCTCCCGCGGCGGTCATCAACAGGCTGCTCTGACTGCTGCTACCGCCAACTGGCCGGCCAAGAACAATGTAGGAAAGGATGTCGGTTTCGGCCATGGTCGGTTCCGAGTAGAGCTGCACGACTGGTTGCTTCGGTGTTCCAGTCACCTTCACCCCGGCTTGTACTTCCCCCGCTTTACGCAACGCCAGAATGTCGAGCGCCGGTTGATCGAGTGCTCCGCCGTTGAAGAACAGGTTGCCGCGGGTGATGTCGAGACTGACGCCATAGCTGGCATACTTGCCTTTAACAACATGAATCTGACCAAAGGCCGCCAGTTCCTGCCGAGCGGTTGACTGTAGCTGCAAATGACCGTCCAGCTTGGCATCAATCCCCGCACTGTTAACCAGAACCTGCTCGCCCAGCAACAGTTGCAGGTCGATATCATGGGTCAGCTTAAAGCTTTTTTCGGCCGGGGCCGCCGCATCGACCACCAGCAAATCAGGGCTGTTTTCCGCCAGACTGGTTCTCTTCCGGCTGCTGACGAGCAATTCCGGAACGGATATGGTGCCGCGCAGGCGGTAGCTGGTCATGTCTCCGTTAATGCTCAGGTCGGGCGTGACCCGGATCTGCAGGTCTGGCAGGTGGACCAACTGGAAGCGTTCCCCCTTGAGCTGCAGCTGATAGTTTTGCGGGCGCCAGTTGGATAAAGTCACCTGCCCCTGCCCGGAAAGGGGACCATCCGCAGATGTCAGGCGGAAAGTTTCGATCCTAATCCGGTCCATGTCGAAGGTGCTGGCCAGATCTATATCCTTGAGCTGGATACCGAGGGTTGGCAAAAAAGCTCCGGCGTCGAACAGCCGTGCATCGCCGCGCAGGATCGGCTGTTCCCAGCTTCCGGTCAGCTGTAGATCCAGCTTCAGTTGACCTCGACTCTCCTGCACCCTGCCCGGGAAGATGACTGACAGCAGCCCCAGTTCCTGCAGCCTGGCGCTCAGGTCACCGCTGACCAGTTGCGAGCTGTCCCACTGGATGGGCCAGGTCGCGCTGATCGGCAGTTTAAATTGTGCATCAATATTGCCGTGCTCCTGTAATTCTAGTTCAAGGCGTCCGGACAGCTGTTCCTGCCAGTCCCAGTTTAGCTCGGCGACATTGAGCTGGGCGCTGATGATATCATCCTCTTCCTGCCGGAAAAAACGGCCGTCTGTGACCTTGGCTTTACCGGTGATCGACCAGGGTTGTTCTGGCTGCCACTGCCCCAATGTTTGCCAGTCGAGCGACCCGGTCAAATTCAGTTCTAGCGGCAACCAGGGCTGCAGTCGAGTTAAAGGAAAATTCTTCCCGCTCAGCTTCAGATCTCCCTGGCGAGGCCAACCGATGGCCACTCCATTCGGCGATGACAGTTTTGCCTGCAGCTGGCTTCCGTCCGCCAGTTCCAGACTCAGATCACTCTGCAACCCTTGAGGACTCCAGTCTGCCTGCCATTGGCCATGCTGCAGATTGAGTGAGAGCTTGTCATTTTTCAGTTGCCCCTGCAGTGAGAGATTGCCGCGCAGCTTTCTCTCTTCAGTCATTTGTAGAAGAATAGCGCCGCTGCTGTTGCCCGTGACTTCCCAGGCATCTAACCAGGGCCGAAGCAGACCAAGGTCGAGCTGCTGCCATTGCAGCTGAGCTTCTGCGGTTTGACTCGGAGGGAGAAGATAACCCTGAAAACGCAACTCACCATGTCCGTCACTGGTCAGTTCCAGAGGGTCGAGCTGAATCCTCGCTGCGGACAGGGACAGAGGGACAGCGTGGCGTGCCTGCCAGTCCCCGAGTCGCTGGTCTTCCCCGGCGAGAGCGGTGAGGCTGCCTTGCCAGGCTGATTCGCTCCAACCGCCGATCAGTTCTGCTTGCAGGTGCGCGTCCGCCTGGCCAAGTCTGAGCAGTATATTGTGTTTTTCGAGAGCGCCCTCCAGTTTAAGCTGGATATTCTCCAGCTCAAGCTGCGGTTGTGTGCCGGACAACTGTTGGCCTTCGAACTGCAGCTGCCAGTGCTGCTGGTCCGCAAGGGTTTTCCCCAGCAGTTGTCCCTGCTCCAGCTGCCATCCTTTGTAGCCAAGGCGGGCTCCCTTGGTTGAGAATTCGGCGCTGATCCCCTCTGGTTGCAGGCTGAGCCAACCGTTGCCTGTGGCCTGGCCCTGAAAACCCGCGAACAGCTGTTCCAGCCGCTCAATCTGCCAGGATAGTTTAATCTTATCCTCCAGCCTGCCGGCGCCCTGCAGCTGGATCCCCTCTCCGAGTAGTTCCAGCTGATTAATTTCCAGCTGTCGGTTGCTTATGCTCAGCTCTGCGGTACCGCTCAGTGGTTGGTTGTGCAGGGTTGAATTGTTCAGCAGTAATGTCAATCGTCCATCAGGACTCTGTTCGCCACTGGCGAATTCAGCCTGTACGTCAAGATTCAGCTCGCCGATCAGTTGTGCATTGAGCAGGTGGGGATCGAGGGCTCGGCCGGAGAGCTGAGCGGCGGCCTGCCAGCCATTGCTCCAGCTGAATTGTGCTTGTCCGCCGAGGGCACCGCTTAACCACTCCCCCTGCAAGTTGTTCAATTGCAGGCGACTCTGGTCACCGGCAAAGGTCCCGGAAATGCGGACATCTAACGGTTTTTCTGCCCGGTTTGTCAATTTGAAGTTGCCGCGGTAACTGTGCAGGCTGCCGGTAATATCCAGCTCCCCGGAGAGTTTGATTGCCTGCCCGGTTTCCGGCTGTAGATCAAACTCACTCAGTTGCAGGTGAGCATTCAACTCGCTCAGGGTGCCGAAAAGTAAACTGCCGCTGGCGGTCAGGGTGCCGGAACCTTTGGGCCGCTGCAGTCGCAAACGGCGAAACTGCAACTCTTCAGCCCCCAGGCCCAGTTCCCCGGCGGCACTGAACAGCGCGTTCTGGCTGTCATACAATGCAAGACTGACTGGTCCGGCAAACAGCAGATTTTCAGCTGCCTGCAAATCCATTTTCAGTGTCAGTTGCTGCCAGGTGTGGCCCGGCTGGCGCTGGCGAACCTGAAGGTCAGAAATTAATGATGGTGCCGAGAAGGTAGTTTTCAATTCCCCTTCAATAGTCATCTCGGGCAATTGCAGCTGTAATTTGGAAAACTGCAGACTCTGATTGCGCCAGCGAACCTGACTCTTGAAGTGTTCCAGGTTGAACAGTACCCGCTCTGCCTGTCGCAGCCGGAAATCGACCAGTTTCAGCTGCTGCAGATCGATTTCCACCAGAGCTAACCAGCTCGGCAGTTCCGGCCAGTTCAGGCGGAAGGCCTGCTGCTCATTTTCAGTGGTTTGCCGGTCGACCAGCAGATTTTCGAGCTGTAACCGTTCGATCTTCAGTTGCAGGGGGAAGAGCTGTTGCAGTCGGCTGTGCAGCTCAAGGTCAGCACAACGCAGCTTTTGACCAGCTGTAGCAAATTCTACGTCGGTCAGTTGCAGTTGCCCTATAAGAGTGCCATTAATCTTGCCGATGCTTCCCCCCTGGGCAGTTATCAGCCGGGTCAGCAGCCAATTGGTGCCGGAAGGCGAATAGAGCAGCCAGCTGCCAGATCCGAAGAGTCCCAGCAACAAGAGAACTGCGAGGGATATGCTTGTTAACCAGATTTTCACCAGCCGAACCCCATGCTCAAGTGGATGCGCCAGCGCTTTGTGCTGTTACCGAGCTGACGGGCCAGGTCGAGGCGGATCGGGCCGATCGGAGTATAGCGTCGGACCCCAATCCCGGCTCCCTGCTCAAGTTCATATTCGGCCAAAGAATCGAAGGCATTGCCGAGATCATAAAAAACCGCACCACCCCACTTCGGGGTCAGCCGTTTTTCAAGCTCCAGGTTGGCGACCAGCAGGTGTTTCCCGCCAACGACCTGTCCACTATCATCTTTGGGTCCGAGCGATTGGTAGGCGTAACCACGGACACTGCGATCGCCGCCGGCGAAAAAGCGCAATGACGCCGGCAGATCTCGAAATAGATCATTGTGCCAGGTGGTTCCGCCCTGCAATCGAACCATCAGGGAGAATTTGCGTGGCAGGGGGATCAGGTTGGTGGACTGGGCGCTGAGTTGCAACAGACTGGTGTCGGACAACAGGCTCGTATGTGCCCCTTTCACTTCAATACTGCCCTGCAGCCCGTAACTCGGAGTCACCGGATTATCGACCTGTCGCCATTGCAGCCTGGCTCCAGGCAACAGCATCTGCGAACGAGTGCTGTCATCTGCGACCTCCGAGTGTTCCTGGGTCAGGCGCAGAAACACCGA
>JAPHSA010000319.1 GCA_026193235.1 Deltaproteobacteria bacterium
ATACCACACTGAATACAGAGGGCGTCATCCCAGACCGGAATGTTGACAGCAATATTACGTTTTTCAACACAGGCTGTCCCCGTCGGGAAGGTACCATCATCCGGCATAGCCGAAAGGGGTAGCTCATGCCCAACACCGTCAATGATTGGGCCGAGGGTCTTCTTGACCATCTCAGAGTAACCGTCCCACTGGCCGGTCTGCATTTCGATAGCACTGTCAGCCGTTGCCGGCACAGTCACTTCAGCAATATTCTCAAGGGCAACATCAACCGCCTGCTTGTTCATATTGACGACTTTTTCCCCAGCCTTGCCGTAGGATTTAACCACCGAATCCTTGATCTGGCTGATGGCCTGGGTCTCTGGGATGATGCCTGAGATTTTAAAGAATGCAGTCTGCATAATGACGTTAATGCGGGGACCAAGACCAATCTTCTCACCCAGAGACACACCATCGATAACGTAAAACTTCAGACCTTTATCGATAATCTGCTGTTGCACCATCTTTGGCAGATGCGCCCAGATTTCATCCTTACTGAAAGGTGCATTGAGCAGGAAGGTGGCCCCATCCTTGGCACTCTTCAGCATGTCGTATTTCTCCAGGAAGGAGAAGTTGTGACAGGCAATAAAGTCCGCATGAGAAATCAGATAGGTCGTCTTGATATCTTTCTGGCCAAACCGCAGGTGAGAAGTGGTCATGCTGCCGGCTTTTTTCGAGTCGTAGACAAAATAGGCCTGGACCTTGTTGTCGGTACAGTCGCCAATGATCTTGATTGAGTTCTTGTTAGCGCCAACGGTTCCGTCTGAACCAAGGCCAAAGAACATCGCGGCATAGCCATCAAAAGGCACTTTGAATTCCTTATCGAAGTCAAGACTGTCACCCATGACATCATCTTGGAAACCGATGATGAAATGGTTCTTCGGCTTATCCTTAAGCAAGTTATCCAGAACCGCCTTACACATTCCGGAATTGAACTCAAAGGAACCCAGTCCATAACGGCCGCCAACAATCGTTGGGTAGCCGGCGAAGCTGGTCAGCCCGTCAACCATACCTTCACCGATTGCGGTACGAACGACCTGATAGAGCGGCTCACCGATAGAACCCGGTTCTTTAGTCCGATCAAGAACAGAGATCTTTTTCACTGAAGCTGGAACCGCTTTACAGAATTGCTCAATCGGGAAGGGCAGGAACAGACGAATCTTGATTAAGCCAACCTTTTCACCTTTGGCAACCAGGTAATCAATCGTCTCTTCCATCGCCTCACAGCCGGAACCCATCATCACGACGACGCGCTCAGCATCCGGGGCACCAACATAATCAACCAGGTTGTACTGACGCCCAACCCGCTTGGCAAATTTATCCATCTGTGCCTGAACAATCCCGGCAACCTTAACGTAGTAAGGATTGACCGTCTCACGCCCATGGAAATAGACATCGGGATTCTGAGCGGTCCCACGCAACTTTGGACTGTCGGGGGATAAAGCGCGCTTACGATGAGCTGTCACCAACTCATTATCGATCATATGGCGCATATCATCTTGTGACAGTTCATCAATCTTCTGAACTTCACTCGAAGTACGGAAACCGTCAAAGAAATGCAGGAAAGGCACCCGTGATTCCAAGGTGGCCGCCTGAGCAATCAGGGCAAAGTCCATAACTTCCTGGGGGCTGTTGGAACAAAGCTGAGCCCAACCGGTAGAGCGGCAGGCCATGACATCAGAGTGATCACCAAAAATTGACAAGGCCTGAGCCGCAATTGCCCGGGCTGAAACATGGAAAACTGTCGGTGTCAATTCACCGGCAATTTTGAACATGTTGGGAATCATCAACAACAGGCCCTGAGAAGCCGTAAATGTTGTAGTCAGGGCACCGGCCTGCAGAGCACCATGAACGGCACCGGCAGCGCCACCTTCAGACTGTAATTCAACAACCTTAGGAATAGTTCCCCAGATGTTTTTCTGACCAGCAGCACTTTTGGCATCAGAAACTTCACCCATAACCGACGATGGGGTGATGGGGTAGATAGCAATAACCTCATTGGTCGCATGAGCCACATGCGCCGCAGCAGAGTTACCGTCAATATTAACCATCTTCCGAGACATGCAAACCTCCTTGAAAAGTGAGTAAGTGACGCTCTCAGTGAAAACAGAAGAACGTATTCGAGAAAAACCATCTATATAAAAGATTCGACAGAGACCCTCTCACAAATCACTGTCAAACTACTTGCAATCTGAACTAAATTTTTTCGAAAAATTAAAATTCCCGGCGACCGGTAACGGCCTGTTGCACTGTCCCCACATCGATATATTCCAAATCACTCCCGGATGGAATACCATGTGCGAGGCGAGTCACGTGCAAACCTTTTCCCTTAAAAAGCTCGGCAAGATAAAGCGCTGTTGCTTCCCCCTCAACAGTAAAATTCGTCGCCAGGATAATTTCTTCAACTGGCTCCTGTTCAAGACGTTCCATCAACTGCGGTATTTTCAAGTCGTCTGGTCCGACACCATCCAGCGGTGACAGGGCTCCATGAAGGACGTGATAAAAGCCATTGTAAGAACGACTGCGCTCTATGGCTAAGAGATCCTGAGGTTCCTGAACAACACAGAGTCGCTGGCGCTCACGGTTCCCGTCACGACAGATGTGGCAGAGCTCTTCTTCGGCGATGTGGAAACAACGCCGGCAAAAACAGACCTTACGCCGCATTTCCAGCAGCGCGTCAGCCAGGGCAAAAACATCCTGCTCCGAAGTCCGCAGCAAATGAAAAGCCAAACGGGCCGCAGTCTTGTTGCCAATCCCCGGAAGCTTGCTCAATTCAGCTTCCAATCGAGCGAATGTCGGCAGCGAGCCTAACATGAAATCTCTCCTGAATCCAAAGATTTAAGTCTCTGGAATGGGCTTTCGGGGGGACTGGAACCAGCATTTCTTGCCGCAATCAGCCGTGGTTTAGTGGTAAGACCAAAAAGAACTCTACCATGGCTCAGACGAAAAACTCAATCTTTTTTCACTCCCCCTAAAAACCAGATCCTCTCCGTCACAATACAATAATCCCCACAGTGTTTGTATTCTGCAGGGATGAGGTGAAAAAGTTGCTCAGTCGAACGGCACTCAAAAAAACTAAAACATTCCGGGAATGTTCATTCCACCGGTGACCTTGCTCATCTCTTCCTGAATCATGTCCTGACTCTTCTTGATTGCTTCGTTCACTGCAGCCAGGACTAAATCCTGCAGCATTTCAATATCTTCTGGATCAACAACTGCTTTTTCAATCTTCAGGCCAAGCAATTGCTGCTTGCCGTTGGCCCGGGCGGTCACCATTCCACCGCCAGCTGTCGCTTCCACTTCTTTGGTTTCCAATTCCTGCTGAACCCGAGCAATTTTTGCCTGCATCTGCTGGGCTTGCTTCATGATGTTTCCAAGTCCTTTAGCCATCTGTTTTTATCCTCCGTAAAATAGATACTTTTAAAAGTGCCAGATTTTCAACCGCTAGACAAAACCTTTATCGATCGGCTTGATCGTTTCAATAGTTCCACCAAAAATGTCCAGTGCTGATTTCACCAGCGGATGATCTGTAGCATTTTCACGCAGTTTTTTCTGGCGGTCACTTTCCTGCTGAGCACGCTCCTCATGTAAGGATGGAGGAATTTTATCCCCATTACCCAGCTTTTCAAACTCAACCTTGACCCTGGCGGCAAAATAATCTGCGGCAAGATCCTGGATAGATTGTCGCATTTCGCTATCAGCAAGAGAAAAATACTTCCCCGGCATGCCGATACACAAACGTGGCAATTCCAGCAGCAACAGGCTCGACTGCTCCAACAAAGCCGAAATTCTAGGACGCCGCCGACTGCTGACAAATTCGACCAGCCCTGCCCAGTTTTTGTCAGCTTTCTCCTCTACTGGCAGAGCTTCAGACTTTTTTTCAACGGGTTCCTGCGGAGGGGGAACATCTGTTAAAACCGGGTGGGGCTGGCGCTCGACAACCCGCACCTCCGGTGGAAGTCCCGCTGCCAGCCTGCGCTCCAGAGTTTCCAACCGCTCAATCAGGGTCGCAACATCAACTCCCGCTGGAAGGCTGGATAACCTGACCAGCACCATTTCCATGGTCAAACGCGGAAAATGACTTGTTGCCAGGTCAGCCTCTGTACGAATTAAAATTTCAAGCAGCCGTTGCAGATCCTCAAGGGTAACCGGCGCACTAAACTGACGCAGCTCCTGCATTTCACTCTGGCCGTAATCAACCAGATCTTCTGGCTGGTCAACAACTTTGAGAATCACCAAAGCGCGGGTCAATTCTACAAGCTGTTGGCAGAACTGACGAAATGAATGTCCGTGATTGTCAACTTTTTGAACCAGCGCCAGCACCTGCCGGGTATCACGCTCCAGAACAGCCTCCAAGGTGTCGACCAACAGCCGGCGACTGACCAATCCCAACAGCGTCTGAACGTCATCATCGTCGACCTTTTCACCGCAGAAGGCGATCACCTGATCAAGCGTCGACAACGCATCCCGCATACTGCCGCCGCCATTGCGAGCGATCGTGGTCAAGCTGGCATTGGAGATTTCTATACCTTCCTGATCTACGATGAAACGTAAACGTTCCTGCACGGCAACCTGTCCAATTTTTTTAAAATCAAAACGTTGGCAACGGGAAAGGATGGTGATCGGAATTTTATGTGGTTCCGTTGTTGCAAAAATAAATTTTGCGTGTGCGGGAGGTTCCTCAAGGGTCTTTAACAATGCATTAAAGGCGTTAATTGAAAGCATGTGAACTTCGTCGATAATGAAGATTTTGTAGCGCGAACTGGAGGGCAGGTAGCGGATATTTTCACGCAACTCGCGGATGTCATCAACCCCGGTGTTAGAAGCACCGTCGATCTCAAAAACATCGATCCCCTGGCTGGCAGTAATCTCAACACAGGACGGGCAAACACCACAGGGTTCAGTTGTTGGGCCATTCAGGCAATTGAGTGCTTTGGCAAAAATTCGCGCTGCTGAGGTTTTACCCACCCCACGGGCACCGGTGAACAGAAAAGCGTGGTGAACGCGATCAGCAGAGATGGCGTTTTTCAGCGTCTGGCTGACATGTTCCTGGCCGACCAGATCATCAAAAAGTTGGGGCCGCCATTTACGCGCTAGAACAAGATAGGACATAAAACCTCTCCAGAGGAGGAAACTAAAATGGTGAGGATAAAAAAATTGCCGGCACAAGTGACAGCCAGGCACCCCCGCGGCACACGTCCAAAACCGTTACCGCTGCTCCCTTCCGGGCCTGACGGAGTTCGCGGCCGTCCGTTGCGCGGGACCCGGCTGTCACTTCTACCGGCAACGAAGACCGGAATTCAGATTTTCAATTTTAAACAGTAACTACCACGGCCTTATCTGGGCTGATCAAAAATGTTCATATGCAAGGCGGCCGAAAGCTACAGAATAAGACGTACCTCAATGGTACGTCGCTGATGTAGATTAAGGGTAACGCCGCAGATGGGCGCTTTTCATCAGCCTAACTTAAAAATGGCGGAGAGGCGGGGATTCGAACCCCGGGTAGCGTTAACTACACCCGCTTTCCAGGCGAGCACCATCGGCCTCTCGGTCACCTCTCCGCGAACTGCAGAACATACACTAACGCGGCGGAAACTGTAAAGTGGTTTTTCAGTCGCCCTGAGTTGTCGCATAGCGGCCATTGAGGCGATAAATAAAAGCCAGAATCTCGGCCACAACCTGGAATAATTCTGCCGGAATATCCTCACCGACAGGGACGCGTCCAAGCACTTCGAGCAGATCAGGGTCTTCAACAATATCGACTCCGGCGGCCTGGGCGGCGGCGATTATTTGTTGCGCCAACTCTCCCCGTCCCGCAGCCAGAACCTTGGGGGTTGAATCCGGCTGGCGATCGTAATGCAGGGCAACGGCCTGCTGCGGGATGTGACGATTAGCAGCCATCATATCCTCGCATCCAGCATGCTGAGTGATTCAGGTAGCAGACGTTTCTGAAGTTGCTTGGCCGGCAATTGAGCATCAGCGGAAAAACTGATGCCCTTAACTTCAACCGTCTTGATGGCCGTCTGAAGCTCGGCGCTACAGCTCTGAAG
>JAPHSA010000137.1 GCA_026193235.1 Deltaproteobacteria bacterium
CTGACCGTTGGCTACATGCCGCAAAAGCTCCACCTGGATCCGACCTTCCCGTTGACGGTGAAGCGTTTTCTGGCGTTGGCCAGCAAGAATAATCAGGATAAGGTTCTCCCCCTGCTCGGAGAAGTTGGCGCCGCACATGTTTATGAATCGGCCATGCAGAATCTTTCCGGAGGAGAGCTTCAGCGGGTGCTACTGGCCCGTGCGTTGGTGCGTGAACCGGAACTGTTGGTTCTGGATGAACCTGTCCAGGGGGTTGATGTTCATGGCCAGACGGAATTATATCAACTTATCGGACGCATTCGCGATCAACGGGGCTGTGCGATTTTGATGGTTTCCCATGATCTGCATCTGGTGATGGCGGCGACCGACCGGGTTCTCTGTCTCAATCGTCATATCTGCTGCAGTGGCACGCCTGAATCCGTGTCCAACCACCCAGCCTATGTGGAGCTTTTTGGTCTTAAAGCGGCGGAACAGCTGGCAGTTTATGTGCACGATCGGAGCCATCATCATGATCACTGTGACACCTGCGACAGGAGGCCGACGGATGTTCGATGATTTTCTCCTGCGCGCATTGCTGGGCGGCCTGGGCGTGGCACTTGTCGCCGGCCCGTTCGGATCTTTTGTCGTCTGGCGCCGGCTGGCTTACTTTGGCGATACTTTGGCGCATTCGGCTTTGCTGGGAGTGGCAATAGGGTTTGTGCTGCATGTCAATCTGACTGTCGGGATCATCCTGATCTGCCAATTGCTGGCAATTCTCCTGTTTTTCAGTCAACGTCAACGCCAATTGGCCAGCGATACAATGCTGGGTATCTTCGCCCACGGTGCCTTGTCGCTGGGTCTGGTGACCTTGGCGTTCCTGGACGATGTCCGGATTGATCTGGTGGCTTATCTGTTCGGTGATATCCTGGCGATTGCCAACGGCGATCTGGGCTGGATCTTTATCGGCGGCGGACTGGCGTTGGCCGGACTTCTCTGGCTGTGGAAACCGCTCCTGGCTATTACGATTCACGAAGATCTGGCCCGGGTTGAGGGCATTCCGGTAGACCGGATTAACTGGATGTTCCTTGGTTTGATTGCCCTGACCGTAGCAGTGATGATGAAAGTCGTGGGGATGTTGCTGGTGACCTCTTTGCTGATAATTCCCGCTGCTACGGCACGCCGGTTTGCCGGCAACCCTGAGCTGATGGCTATTTTGGCCAGCCTCATTGGTTGCCTGGCCGTCTGTCTTGGTCTGTTCGGTTCTTTTCAATGGGATACGCCTTCGGGCCCATCGATTGTCGTTGCTGCCTGTGTCCTGTTTCTTTTCGGACTGATCATCCCCCGTAGAAAGGCGAAACAAAACTGAAGCAGGTTAGCAAAATAGAATTTAAAAAAAAGCTATAAATCAAGCTGTTAAGTCTTTAGCTTAAAGTGCTCTGTTAATTTAATCAGGGCGTCTAATTGTTGAAGAATCAATTCCTGTATCTTTTCATCGACCAGACAACCCTTGTTGTCGAAGCTTCCGGTAAAAGCATTACAGAAAATCTCCGGTTTATTGAGCAGATGAAGGTTGAGAAAAACACAGACCTGGCGCAGATGATACTGCGCCCGAGCCGATCCCATCCCTCCACCCGAACCCATTATTGCCGCCGGTTTCCCGGTAAGGAGACCATTGTCCGGTTCCCGTGAGGCCCAGTCGAGGGCATTTTTCAGTGCTGGCGCAAGGGAATAATTGTACTCCGGGCAGGCAAAGAGGATGGCATCGGCCTCGGCAAAATTGGCCATAAGGTTTATCACTGCCCCTGGTTTTTCCTTCATGTCAGCATTAAAAAAGGGAACTTCAGAAAGGTCAGCAATCTTAACTTTGATTTCCACCGGCGCATGTTCCTGCGCGTAACGCAGTAGACCCATGTTGGTTGAAGACTGGCGTAAACTGCCGCAAATGCCGAGGATGTTGAGCGTTTTCATATTGTTCTCCCAAAGTAAGTGTTTGTTTAGTCGGTCATCGGGACCTCAATACAGAGGACCCGCGAGGGGCTTCGACCAGTTACCTGGACTTGCTCGATGTCTGTCAGTCCCATGGCGTCCCGTTTGAAAAGTTCTGTTGAGTCAATGGTTACCCGGCCAGCAATAACAAAAAAATAGAGTCCGTTATTTTCTCCTTGCTGATTGTATGTAATTGCTCTCCCGGCATCGATATGCGCCATGGAGAGATAAGCGTTCTGGTTAATCCAGACGGTTTCTTCAGTTGTAGCAGGGGAAATAATGGTCTGAAAATGATTGAGCTGATCGCTGTCATGGAACATTTTTTGACCATATCTTGGCGGGATGCCTTTCTTTCGGGGTTGTATCCAGATTTGGAGAAAGTTGACATCCTGCGTGGCTGAGTTGTTGTATTCAGAATGAGTAACGCCGCTCCCTGCCGACATGACCTGGATTTCCCCGGTCACGATGACATGCTTGTTCGCCATGCTGTCTTCGTGGCGCAATGCACCTGAAAGGGGAATCGAGATAATTTCCATATCTCTATGAGGGTGGGTTGCAAAGCCCATGGCCGGTTTGACGATATCGTCATTGATAACCCTGAGCAGACCAAAATTCATCCGTTGTGGTTCATAATATTCGGCAAAACTGAAGCTATGGCGACTGATGAGCCAGCCATGATCGGCGAGCCCACGTGAATCAGCTTTGTGTAATATTTTTCCCATCAGCAATTCCTTTTTCAATATATGAGAGCCATATCAATAACAATGCTCAATAAAAGTAGTTTCACTTGCGACTGTACAATTTAAAAATAGCGCAACTGCTCAGCGAAACACAAATGCCTATTGCATTTACGACAAAGCACCGAGGAGTGACCTGCTCATTTGACTTTAATGAGTGATATCTGTATAGTTACACGGATAGGCGGCACCCTGCCAGGGTGTTCCGACCTTTTCCCGCAAGGAAATCGTTAAGAATTACACCCCGTGTGTTATTTCGCAGATTTTCTTTTCTATC
>JAPHSA010000097.1 GCA_026193235.1 Deltaproteobacteria bacterium
AGCCGCAAGTCCCGGTTTACCGTCAGGCGTGAAGAGAAAATCGATGTTGTCAGCAGAAATTGACTCTTTTGCATTTTCAATCAGGGTGTTGTCGAGATCGGTCGCGACAACCTTCTTAGCATGCAGAGCCAGATCACGCGTCATTCGTCCAGAGCCGCAACCGATCTCGAGAATGATCGCTCCAGTTAATGGAACATGAGAATTAATCGCTTGGATATATTGATTGTCGGGATCGAGGATCATCAGGTTGCTCCTACTCATTCTTAATTTCGGATTGTAACTAAATAGATCAGAACCTGGGGCTACTTTTGCCGGCGCCATGCTGTTCGACCGTTTATATTATGTTATGCTGCACAGCGCAAAGTAGAAATTGTAGTGACAGAGGATGAGGATTTCATTGTGGGAATTATACGAAAACGTCCCGAGTTGTTGATGCCGGCTGGGGACATGCAGAAGTTGAAAACGGCTGTCCGCTTTGGTGCCGATGCGGTTTATCTGGGGACAGATGATTTTGGTTTGAGGGCTCATGCGGGAAACTTCAACATTGATCAATTACGTGAGGCTCGTAAAATAACCCGCGAAAGGAATGTTGCGCTTTATTTGACCTTGAACGCATCGCTGCGGCCTGCCGAGTTTGCCGGTTTTGAAAATCTGCTTGAGGAATTAAAGTCGCTCGATCTGGATGCTTACATCATTGCCGACCCCGGAGTCCTATCAACGGTTCGGTCAATTGATCCTCAGCGCGCCCTGCATATTTCAACTCAAGCCAATAACTGTAACCCCCAGACGGCTGAATTCTGGAGAAAAAACGGCGCTTGTCGGATTAATCTGGCGCGTGAGTTGAGCCTTGAGGATATTCAAGGCTTTGCCGGCAGAACACAGGCCGAACTGGAATGTTTTGTCCATGGGGCCATGTGCGTCGCCCATTCCGGACGCTGTTTATTATCGACTGCTCTTTTGGGCCGCAGTGCCAACCGTGGGGACTGTGCTCAGCCCTGCCGCTGGAATTATGCACTTGTCGAAGAAACCCGCCCGGGAGAAAGCTTTGCGATTGAAGAGGACCAGCGCGGTACTTATATCATGAACAGCCGTGACCTGTGCCTGGTTGAGCAACTTCCGGAGCTGATGGCCGCCGGGGTTGACAGTTTCAAAGTTGAAGGGCGGATGAAGAGCCTTTATTATGTGGCGACAGCAGCCCGTGTCTATCGTAATGCGATCGATCGGCTCTACCATGATCCAACAGATATCGATCCGCTTTGGCGTGAAGAACTCGAAAAAGTGAGTCATAGACCCTATGACAGCGGCTTCCTTTTCGGCAATGCTGATGCCAAAATTCATTCTGCTGATACGCATTATATCCGCACCCATGACTTCGTCGGGTTCGTGCGGCGCAATGAAGACCAAAGGCTCTGGGTCGAAGGGCGTAACCGGTTTTTCCTTGGGGATGAATTGGAGTTGATCGGCCCGGATATGCGGCAAGAGAAGTTTCAGGTCAAAGAGATCCACACCTGTGAAGGTGAAGTTGTCCCGGCAGGGCAGCCGAACTCAAAATTAATTCTGCAGCTGCCCGATTGGGCAGAAGATGGAGACCTGATTCGCCTTAAAAGGTCGGAGGGGTAAATTGATGAAACTACTCCTGCTCTCAGGGTATCTGGTTGTGACTGTTATCCGTTTTGCACTGGACTGGCTCAATCTGAGACACCGGCAAGAGGCAAGGGAACCTCTGCCAGAATTATTTTCCGGGCAGATTGACGAAGAACGTCTGCAGCATAGCGATGCCTATGCTCTGGCGGGCGACAAAATTGGATTTGTCGAAGATATCGTTGGTGTCTGCCTGACCTTATGGTTCCTCTTTGGCGGGTTGCTGCCCTGGTATGATCAACTGGTGTCTGGTCTGACGAATAATTTTATCCTGAGTGGATTGCTTTTTTTTGGCATTCTGGCTTTGGTGCAGTTGGTGATCGGCATCCCTTTTTCGCTCTATAGAAACTTTATTCTTGAGGAACGTTTTGGCTTTAACCGTATGAGCTTCAGGCTCTGGGGTACCGATTTAATAAAATCATTGCTGGTCGGTTCCTTCCTGTTTTTTCTTCTGGTTTCCGGGGCTCTCTGGCTGGTACAGCTGGCGCCGCAAATATGGTGGCTTTGGGTCTGGGGTTTCTGGGCTCTGGTCTCTTTGTTTTTGCTGTTTGTTTCGCCTTATCTGATAGAACCACTGTTCTTTAAATTCACCCCTCTGGCAAAAGCTGAATTAGAAACCGGCGTTCGCGAACTGCTGGAAAAAGCCGGGGTACAGGCAGGAAAAATTTTGCAGGTCGACGCATCGCGCCGTAGTGGCCACAGTAACGCTTATTTTACCGGGATTGGGAAAGTTAAAAGGGTGGTACTGTTCGATACTCTGATGGAACAACTGGACGATAGGGAACTGCTTGCAGTGTTGGCTCATGAACTGGGTCACTGGCGTTGTGGGCATCTGCGGCAACGGCTGATTAAAAGTCAGCTGGTCGCATTATTCAGCTGCTGGCTGGCATTTTTTCTGCTGAACAATGAGCTGCTTCCTGGGTGGTTTGGTTTGCAACAGCTTTCATTCGCTGGGCAGGTCCTCGTCCTCGGCTGGCTCGGTTCTCTGGTCGGATTTTTCTGGACGCCAATCAGCAGCTGGTGGTCGCGGCGGCATGAACGTCAGGCTGACCAATTTGCTATTGATATGGTCGGTAGTGGCCGTGAGCTGGCGTCTGGCTTGGTTAAGTTAGCGCGCGAAAATTTGAGCAATCTTTTTCCGCACCCACTATATGCTGCAATTTACTATTCACATCCACCTTTGGTTGAACGGGCATTGTGGTTAGAAAAGGGGAGGGTGTCAGGCCGCTAAGGCGGAACGGAGACAATGTTTACCGGCAGATAAAAATAGGCGCGTTGACCAGGAGGGGGGGGAGTCAACGCGCCAAATGTTTGTTGCCTTTCGTATATACTACTAAATTCATCAAGATTACACAAGTGCGATTCGAGTTTATTTGTCGAGAATTATTTGAGCAGTTGTAAACTGACGAAGCGCTTGTTGGTATCAACGGTTAAACAAAAGCGGCCGTGAATTCCATTGTGCATCAGCAGTGGACGTAACCTTGTGGCGGGAAAGCGTAGTTTTTTGCCGCATTCTGAGACCACTTGAACGCTGTTTGCGCTGCCCTGATAATGGCGCAGAAATTGATCCTGGCTGATTTGTAAACGGAAATAAAAACGCTGATGAGGAGTTGCTGCCATGAGCT
>JAPHSA010000033.1 GCA_026193235.1 Deltaproteobacteria bacterium
AAGAATGATGCCACCACCAAATTCAGGATGCTCCAGTTCCGCCAGCATGCCCCTCAAAAGACCGATCCCCTGCTGGTCTTGCCGGGCCTTTAAGGTTTCCAACTCACGCTCAATAGAAGCATCGTCAACGCGCGAGTCCTGATCAACAATTTTTTGTCCCTTAATCGCTAGTCGCTGGGGATTCAAGCCATTTTCCAACATGAAATCAAGGGGGTTCAAAAGCGCACTGCCAAAGGTCTGCAACTCTTCGAGACAGAAAGAGAAAGAGCCCAGCTTCCAGGAAAAAAAGCTAAGGACAATGGTTTCTATCTGCTCAGCCACGGTTTCTTCAATAACTGTTTTTGACACTTGGAACAAGTCGACTAAAATCTGTCCGAGGGGTTGGTGATCAGGGAGCGCCTGCTGATGCAACAGAGCCTGCTCCACCTGCGCTTCAGTGACGGCGTTTTTCCTCCGCAACAACTGACCGAGGCCTTCGGGAAACAGGCTTGAGGAGGCACGAATTACCTGCCCGGCAGAAAAACTGATCTGTCCTTCTCTCTCAAGAGATTTCAGCGATAGCGTTCCGCTCTTTTTACTCAGACTGATCAGTTGTAAAATAGCGCGGATATTCAGATCTTCCAGAGAACCTTCGAGGGCCATAGCTAGCGGTGACCTCCACTCATGGGGGAACAAGAATGAAACATCTCAGGACTTTCGCCCTTTGAATTGGAGCCTGATCGGCACCTGACCAAAGTCAAATTTTTCCCGGAAACAGTTCACCAGATAGCGCTGGTAGGAAAAGTGGATGTCGTCAGGACGGTTGGTAAAAAGGACAAAGGTGGGCGGTCTTACCGCGGCTTGGGCGGCGTAATAGAATTTGATCCGTTGATCACGCACCATTGATGGCGGATGTTTTGCCACAAACTCTTCCAAGCCCTGATTCAGTCGGCCGGTCGGGATGCGGCGGTTGAACTCCTCCGCTACCGCTTCCACCCGGCCCATAATTTTATTGACGCGCTGACCAGTCAACGCCGAGACAAACAACAAAGGGGCAAAGGGCAGAAATTTGAATCTGCGGCGGACTTCCTCGACGAATTTCCCCATTGTCTGATCATCTTTTTCCGGCACATCCCACTTATTGACGACCAGCATCAGAGCACGCCCCTTTTCATAGGCATAGCCGGCGACAGAAAGATCCTGGTCAGTCACCCCATCTACTGCATCAATCACCAGCAGAGCAACATGAGCGCGATCCATCGCTTTCAGTGAACTGATCGCACTGTATTTTTCCAGTGTCTGACTGACTTTTCCTTTACGTCGGATACCGGCAGTGTCAATTAACAGGTAGTTTTGTTGGTTATACACAAAAGGGGTATCGATACTGTCACGTGTGGTTCCGGCAACCGGATTTGCGACCACGCGCTCATAGCCCAGCAAACGATTTACCAGGGAAGACTTACCGACATTCGGCCGGCCGACAATCGCCAGACGGACTTCGCTGTCTTTCTCACCCGGGTCTGGCGGTTCGGGTAAGAGTTCTTCCAAATCATCGATCAAACTATTGATGCCGCGACCATGTTCCGCAGACAGGGTATAAAAATGCGCAATCCCAAGGGCATAAAACTCTGCCGTTTCCGTTTCCTGCTTTTCCCCATCAACTTTATTCACCAGGTAAAAAACCGGCTTATCAACGGTTCGTAGAATCTTCATGATTTCGATATCTGAAGGGGTCAAGCCATCCTTGACGTCCATCAGAAAGAAAATAATATCCGCTTCTTCAACCGCCAACTGGGACTGCTCACGCATTTGCGTCAACAGTCGATCTTCGCTGGCCGGCTCAAAACCACCGGTGTCCACCAGTAAAAATGGTTTTAAAAAACGGTCCACTTCAGCGTAATTTCGATCCCGGGTGACTCCGGGAAAAT
This sequence comes from Deltaproteobacteria bacterium, assembly GCA_026193235.1. Lineage (GTDB taxonomy): Bacteria > Desulfobacterota > Desulfuromonadia > Desulfuromonadales > Geopsychrobacteraceae > JAPHSA01. Next base: position 1,908 of record JAPHSA010000033.1, read on the forward strand.
TTTCAACAATCGCTTTACGTTTTCCCAATAAGCGATTGAATAATGTAGATTTCCCTACATTAGGTCGCCCAACAATGGCAACGGTTTTCAGCATCTCAGTAACGCCCTTTTCCCTGCATTATTTCTGACTGTAACCAAGCTCGCGCAACATGCGTTCGCTTTGACTCCAGTCTTTATCAACGCGCACAAAAAGTTCCAGAAAAACCCGTGCACCCAGCAGATGTTCTATATCCCGGCGGGCTTCCTGACCGAGCGTTTTGATCATCTGCCCGCCTTTGCCAACAATGATTCTTTTATGGCTGTCCCGTTCAACATGAATGAGTGCCTGAATGACAACGAGGTTTTTTTCCGGTTTTTCGGTAAATGTTTCAATCTGGACCGCAATTCCGTAGGGAATCTCCTCATTCATCCGCCGCATAATTTTTTCGCGCACCAACTCTGCAACGATAAAACGCTCCGGCTGATCCGTGACCAAATCTTCGGGGTAATATTGCGGTCCCTCCGGAAGAGCCGCCTCTACAAGCTGAAGCAACTGAGCAACGCCATCTCCGGTTTTTGCCGACAGGGGAAGCACTTCATGAAAATTAAACCGCTCGCTATACTGCTTGATCTTACTCAGCAAACGTTGCGGCTCCACTTGGTCAATCTTGTTGATCAGCAGATAAACCGGAACCCTGGACTGTTCCAGAAGGTTGAGAATATAGTCGTCATCCGGCCCGAGAGAAGCTTTCGCCTCAATCAGAAAAAGGATCACATCGGTATTCGTATAGGCTCCGAGGGCCTGATCGACCATAAAGCGGTTCAACTTGCCCTTGGCTTTATGAATGCCTGGCGTGTCAATAAACAGGGCCTGTCCACTGGTAAAGTGATGAATCCCGAGAATCCGATTGCGGGTCGTCTGCGGTTTGTTCGACGTGATCGCAATTTTCTGGCCAAGGATCCGATTCAACAGTGTTGACTTCCCAACATTGGGGCGGCCGATGAGGGCAACAAACCCGGACCTGAACATTTCCTTCATAGTCTAGCTTTCTTCCTTCAAAAGCTGGTGATCCAAGGCAATGGCAGCTGCCTTTTGTTCAGCACTTTTTTTACTTGAGCCATTCCCTTTGCCCAGAAGTTGACCGTTAAAACGCACTTCCATGCTAAAAACTCGTTCATGGTCAGGACCGCTGACCTGCGCAAGCTGATATTCGGGCAGTTGGTTATAGCGTTCTTGCAACCGCTCCTGCAGGCAGGTTTTGTAATCGCTGCCATAACGTAACTGTGCGGATTCACGGATCGGTGCGGAGAAAATGTTCTCGATCACTTGATAAACGGCAGAAAATCCGCTATCCAGATAAATTGCTCCCAAGAGCGCCTCGAGGGCATCGGACAGCAGGCTCGGTTTTTCTCTACCGCCACTTTTCTCTTCGCCCTTGCCGAGGCGCAGACCTGCACCTAAATCAAGCAGGCTGGCAATGGCAGCTAACCCTTTTTCACTCACAACCTCAGCCCGAATACGAGTCAACCCGCCCTCGGGAATGTCTGGAAAATACCGAAAGGACAAGTCACTGACCACCAACTCGAGGACAGCGTCACCGAGGAATTCAAAGCGTTCGTTATGAGCAACGTATTCTGTCTGCTCATTGCTGAAGGATTTATGTGTCAGGGCCTGGAGCAAAAGTTTTAGATCAGTAAATTTATAATTAATTTTTTTTTCTAGGTTGATCCGAAAAGCCGTCACAGATCCTCCTGATCAGCGATGAATGTCTGCGGAGTATAGCCAAATACATACCCGAGTACAATTTCTTTACAAAATTCACGGCAGGAATAACCCTTTAAACTTGATTCATAGACAACCCTCTTCCTATAATGCCTGAATAGTATCGGTAGGGGTTCCCGCCTGCAGCACTTCATCGATCATGAGTTATTAAGCGATAATGGATACTCATTTCACTTGTCAGCTAACTGATATAGTAACCCTATGACTTTTGCAACAATCACCGGACATGAGCAGCAGAAAAACATCCTGCGCCGAGCGCTCAGCAAGAACCGCATTGCCCACGCCTATCTTTTTGAAGGCCCCGACGGTATCGGCAAGCGATTGATGGCACTGGCTTTTGCGCGCGCGCTGCTCTGTCTTAAAAGCACCGGCTGTGGGGACTGCCCGGCCTGTCGTAAGGTCGATCACAACAATCACCCCGATGTTCACCTGCTGGATGCCGAGGAAACCACCATTAAAATCGATCAGGTGCGGTCGCTGCAGCAGGAACTTTCCTTGCGCCCTCTGGAAGGCAAAGATAAAATTTGTCTTATTGATGGAGCAGAACAGCTAACCCCTGGTGCCGCCAATGCACTTTTGAAAACGCTCGAAGAACCGCAGCCGAATACTCTGATCATTCTCCTGACGAGCCATCCGGAAAAGCTGTTACCGACCATTTGCTCGCGCTGCCAGCGACTACCTTTTTCGCGCCTGCCAAAACAGCAGCTGGCAACCATCCTGTGCCAGAGACTCGATTTGAACAGCACTGAAGCGAATGTGCTGGCCGCACTTTCGGATGGCAGTTTAAAAAAAGCACTCGGACAAAACAAACAACTTTATCTGGAAAAACGCCACAATTTGATTCAATCCTTGTCAGCATTGTCATCAGGCAGTACTATTCCGACGTTCTCACTAGCCGATGAACTGGCGACAGAGAAAGACCTGCTACCGGACATTCTGGATATTTTCCAGGCCTTTTACCGAGATGTCCTGTTGATGAAACATGGCAGACCGAAAGAGGAGCTGGTCAATCTGGACCTGCTTGAAAGCTTGGAGAAACAGTCAAAAATTCTGTCAACCGACAGCCTGATGATAAAATTAAAGGCTTTAGATTCAGCCCGTTTTCATTTACAGCGCAATGTCAATCGCCAGTTGGCTCTTGAAGTGATGCTGATACGCATGACAGCGGCCTGATGTAGGAACATAATATTCATGGAACAATTGAAGCTCGTCAGCATCTCATTTCACTGTGCGGGGAAACTGTTTGATTTTGACACCAAGGATTTGGTCCTGAGTCCTGGGGATAGGGTCATTGTTGAAACTGAGCGCGGGCGTGCGCTGGGCACAGTCATAACTCAGCCACGCGAAGTTGCCCCGGAGAAGGCACCGCCAAAACTGAAATCGGTCATGCGCTTAGCCACGGACAGCGACATGCAGATGGCAGAAAGCAATACCCAGCGGGAAAAGGAAGCTCTATATTTCTGCCAACAGCGTGTTCTTGAACGCAAGATGGGGATGAAGCTTGTACGCGCCGAATACCTCTTCGACGGTTCAAAAATCATATTTTATTTCACCGCAGACGGCCGAATCGATTTTCGTGAGCTGGTTCGCGATCTGGCCCAGCATTTTAGAACCCGGATTGAAATGCGCCAGATTGGCGTCCGTGATGAAGCCAAACTTGTTGGTGGCCTCGGAATCTGTGGACGTGAACTCTGTTGCAGTAGCTATTTACGTGAATTTGCACCGGTCTCAGTCAAAATGGCGAAGGCACAGGGTCTGGCGTTGAATCCGACCAAGATCTCCGGTCAGTGTGGGCGCCTGCTCTGTTGTCTGGCCTATGAGTACGAAACCTACAATGAAATGATTAAGTCACTGCCGAAATGTGGCAAGAAGCTTCAACTGAGCTCAGGCACGGCTGAAGTCATATCTTTGGATATCCTCGCCCAGAAAGTCACCCTGGCACAACAGGGTGGTGACCGTTTTCAAATGCATATCGATGAATTGCAGGCCGACCTGAAGAAAATGCAAGAAGCACCTGCCACAGCGTCCGGGGAAAAACCACAAACTGCGTCAGATCAAACTCAGCAGCGCCCGGGGAAACCGGCTCAAAGACCGGAGCATCAAAAGCGTCGACCCAAGGGCCAGGAGCGCAAAGAAAAGCCTGTTCAAGATCCGGTCGTCCAGCAAACGAGCAGCGTCAGCAAAGAAGACCAGGAGAAAAAGAAAAATCCGCGCCGCCGTCGGCGTCCACGTAAACGCTCGAACCGCAACAAAAGTACAGAGCAACCGTCCTGAAATGATGATGCTATCGATAATGGGAGTGATCGAGAATGGATAAAACTTACTACGTAACAACACCGATTTATTACGTCAATGATGTCCCCCACATTGGCCACGCTTATACAACGTTGGCCTGTGATGTCATTGCCCGTTACAAGCGCGCCCGTGGTTATAATGTCGCGTTTTTGACCGGTACTGACGAACATGGGCAAAAAGTCGAGACAGCCGCAAAGGCCAATGGAGAAACACCGTTAGAGCTGGCGGACCGCGTGGTGAAACGCTTTCAGGCTTTGTGGGAAAAATTGAATATTTCGCATACCGATTTTATCCGTACGACGCAGGAACGCCACAAGCACACAGTTCAGGAGCAATTTAAAGCAATAGAAGCCAGGGGCGATATTTATCTGGGAGAATATGAGGACTGGTATTGTACTCCCTGTGAAACGTTCTGGACAGAAACGCAATTACTGGATGGGAATTGCCCTGATTGCGGTCGGCTCACCACGAAACTCAAAGAGGAATCATACTTCTTTCGGATGAGCAAATATCAGGATCAGTTACTGCAGCACATAGAAGATCATCCGGACTTTATCCAGCCAAAATCGCGCCGTAATGAAATCCTCAGCTTTGTGCGCGAAGGATTGCGTGATCTGTCGATCTCACGAACCTCTTTTTCCTGGGGAATCCCGGCTCCGGGCAATGACAAACACGTTATCTACGTCTGGTTTGACGCCCTGACCAACTATATTTCTGCGCTTGGCTACCCGGAAGACAAAGATGGTCTGTTTGCGACCTACTGGCCGGCAACCCATATCATCGGGAAAGATATTTTACGTTTCCACGCTGTCTATTGGCCGACATTTCTGATGGCTGCCGGGCTGCCCGTGCCGAAAAAAATTTTTGCCCATGGCTGGTGGACCGTTGAAGGCCAGAAAATGAGCAAAAGCCTGCGCAACGTTGTCGAACCGAACATGCTGATCGATAAATATGGGGCAGACGCGATCCGCTATTTCCTCCTGCGCGAAGTCCCCTTCGGCCTCGATGGTGATTTTTCACACAGTGCGTTGGTTCATCGGATCAATTCTGATCTCGCCAATGATCTGGGGAATCTGGTCAGCCGATCAACGGCGATGCTGGGGAAATACTTTTCCGGTCAGCTCCCTGAGGCAGCGGCACCTGCGGAGATCGATCAGGAGCTGATTGATCTGTTTTCCCGCAACATTGAAAAAGTTGACCAACTTCTGGAGGCTTTGGCTTTTAATAAAACCCTCATGGCGATCTGGGAACTGATCTCCGCTGGCAACAAATATATTGACGAAACAGCTCCTTGGTCTCTGGCCAAAGACCCCGAGCAACGCGAGCGCTTAGCAACCGTTATGTACAACCTGCTTGAGTCGCTACGCATTATCGCTCTGCTCATCGCACCATTCATGCCTGAGACGGGAGAAAAAATTCTCCAGATTCTCGGCTGTAACAGCAAGAATCTTGTGCTTGAGGGTCAGGACCAATGGGGAGGTTTAAAAGCCGGCACAACCATAGAAAAGGCGTCTCCCCTGTTTCCACGGATCGAAACCGAGTAACATAACCATGATCCGGTTTTTTCTTGGGGCGCTTTGGGCGCCCCGCTTTTTTGGAGTGAAGTCGCAATGAACTCAGGATTTCCGCCCTTGGTTGACAGCCATGCCCATCTGGATAGTAGTCAGTATGACGGTGACCGCGCTGAAACCATTACCAGGGCCAGAGATAACGGTATCAGCCATATTCTGACCATCGGTTGTGATCTTGAAAGTTCAGCAAAAAACATCGCCATTGCCGAAGAATATGAGCAGATCTACGCGGCTGTCGGGGTCCATCCCCATGATGCAACCGAAATTAATGCGGCCGCACTCGACAAGCTGCGGCTGATGCTCTCACATCCGAAAGTCGTTGCTCTCGGCGAAATTGGGCTCGATTATTTTCGTGATCGCTCGCCCAGAGACATTCAGCGGAACGCCTTCAGAGAACAAATCCGGCTGGCCAAAGAACTTAAAAAGCCACTCATTATTCATGACCGTGACGCTCATGATGAGGTGGTACAGATACTTGAAGAGGAAGATGCGGCAGCTGTCGGTGGCGTTCTCCATTGCTTCAGTGGCGATCTCGCTATGGCGCAAAAATGTCTCGCACTAGGATTTTACCTCTCTTTTCCCGGACCGATTACTTACCCGAAAAATGCACTCACAAGAAACATTGTCAAAGCGATTCCGCTTGACCGCATTTTGGTCGAAACCGACTGCCCATACCTGGCCCCGCAAAAATATCGTGGCAAGCGCAACGAGCCGGCGTACGTCCGCTATACGGCAGAGAAACTTGCGGAGATCAAGGGCTTGAGCCTAGAAGATGTCGCCCGCATTACAAGTCGCAACTGCTTCGACCTTTTCACCATCGGTACGGTGGATCAGAGCTCAAAAATTGCCTACAAAATTCGCAATTCCCTCTACTTGAATATCACCAATCGCTGCACGAACAGCTGTATTTTTTGCGCGAAATTCAGTGATTTTGTCGTCAAGGGGCACGCACTGAAGCTCACACATGAGCCTTCAGTCGAAGAGGTCAAACAAGCCATCGGCGACCCGACCCGATATGCTGAGATCGTTTTCTGTGGCTATGGAGAACCGCTGCTGCGCCTTGATCTGGTCAAATCAGTGGCGCGCTGGATCAAAGAGCAACAGATCCCGGTGCGCGTCAATACGGATGGCCTTGCAAACCTGGTTCATGGGCGCAATATTTTACCGGAACTCGCTGGCTTGATTGATTCCATCTCTATATCCCTTAACGCCTCCAGCGCCGAAGAATATCAGTCCCTCTGCCGCTCGGCTTACGGCAAAAAAAGCTATCAAGCCGTCAAAGATTTTATCCAGCAAGCAGGACAATATATTCCCGAGGTGCGCGCCACAGCAGTCACTTATCCCGGGGTCGACATGGCGCGCGCTGAACAGGTCGCGCAGGACCTGGGTGTCAGCTTCCGGGCGCGTGAATATCACGAGGTTGGTTAACGGAGCATTCCATGGATAAATATGATTATGATCTTTTTGTCATTGGTGCCGGTTCCGGAGGGATCCGCGCAGCCCGCATGGCGGCTGCTCTTGGCGTTAAAGTTGCTGTCGCTGAACAGAGCAAAGCGGGTGGGACATGCGTCAACCTGGGCTGCGTTCCTAAGAAGCTGTATGTCCATGCGGCGGAATTTGCATCCGCAGCAGCGACTTCCGCTGGTTTCGGTTGGACTATGGGCGAACCGCAGTTTACCTGGTCACGGTTGCGCGACAATAAATCCTCACTGATCGCTCAGTCTAACGTGCGCATGGAAGCCATGCTGGCCGACTCCGGTGCCCAATTGATACACGGCCGCGCCAGAGTGATCAGTCCTCATGCAGTCACCGTGGATAACAAAATTTTCACCTCAGAACGCATTCTGATTGCGACCGGCGGACGGCCATATCTGCCTGCAGTTCCGGGCATTGAACATCTGCTCACCTCGGACCAGATTTTTGATCTGGACCAGTTACCCGAACAACTGCTGATTATTGGTGGCGGATACATCGCCTGTGAATTTGCCGGGATTTTCCATAATCTTGGGGTGAAAGTA
>JAPHSA010000222.1 GCA_026193235.1 Deltaproteobacteria bacterium
CACCGACGGAATGAATCCCGGCCTGGATAACACCAGCTTTAACCTGTTGAACAACGTCCTTATCCTTGCCTAATTGCCCACTGGGAAAGGTCTGGACCATAACCGAACCGTTGGTGCCGGCTTCGACGAGACTTTTAAAGACCGTCGCCATCGCACCGGTCGGATTGTCAAAGGGATCATCTTTATTCAAATGGTGCATCTTAAGGGTTTTTGCCGCAACGGCGGTTCCAGTGACACTTACAACAGCAAAGAGAGCTATCATAAGAATGACCAACATCTGTTTTAAAGCTTTCATCTGTGCCTCCCGATAGTTGTGGCAACATTGTTGCCGTTGGTTGATAAGTTCTTCACTCACTCTATAGGTTCTGCATTTGGCCCGCGTCTGTTTCCGGGCAGAAATCTATAATATCAATCTGGGGATAAACAGGGTCAAGTCATCCCAGAATGCCACGAGGAACAGAACCAGAACTTCCACGATCAAAAAGGGTATCAAGGCGTAACTTATTTTCTCTATTCTCTCGCCGGTCACCGATGACATAACAAACAAACAGGCTCCGACCGGCGGAGTCATCAGGGAAATATTCAATGCCAGGACGATCATAATGCCGGCATGCACTGGATCCATACCGATGGTCGCCGTCAGGGGCCCAAGCACCGGTGCCAAAATAATCAAGGCCGCGTTGATGTCCATAAACATACCCACGACCAGTAGCAACAGCAGAATCAGGCCGATAATTACGTTATGATTGCTGGATAAAAACAGGATAAATGCCGCAATTTTCTGCGGGATCTGCATGAAGGTCATCCACCAACTGAGGATCGAGGCGCTGGCGATGATCAGAAATACGATACCGGTAATACGGGCTGTCCGGATCAACATTTCGACAATATCGGTAAAAGTCAGGGCCCGATAAACGAAAAAACTGATAAACAGGGCATAGAAAACGGCAATGGCAGCGGCTTCCGTCGGCGTAACAACTCCGGACAGAATGCCGCCGAGAATAATCACCGGCATCAGAATAGCGAGAAAACTGGACTTAAACGCCCATAAAATGCGCATAAGGCTGAAGCGGTGTCCACTTTTCGGCAGGTTCAGCCGCCGACCCAAGGCCGCGATTACGGCCATACACAAGACACAGATCAACAGACCTGGTAGAATCCCCGCGGCAAAAAGCCCGGCGATAGAGACCCCCATCAGCGACCCGTAGATAACCATCAGGTTGGACGGCGGGATAGTCGGTCCAATGATCGACCCGGCAACCGTTACCGCGCAGGAGAAGGGGCGTTTATAGCCTTCTTTCACCATCGCCGGGACCAGCGTGTTGCCAAAGGCCGCGGTATCGGCGACAGCCGCCCCGGTCATGCCCGCAAACAGCACCGACGCAATCATATTCGAATGCGCCAGGCCACCGCGCAGATAACCTACCAGGGCGTTGGCAAAGTCTGCCAGCCGGGTGGTAATCCCTGAGCGATTCATGATTTCCCCGGCGAGAATGAAAAACGGCATCGCCATGAAAGTAAACAGATCGAGCCCCTCAAAATAGCGCTTGGGCGCCATCATCAAGAAGTTGTCGCCACCGATCTGCACCAGACCAGCGACTCCGGCAACACCGAGAGTCACGCCAATCGGCAGGCCGATCAAAATAAAGAAGAAAAAAATCAAAATAACCAGAAGCATGACAGTCCCCTATTGGGTCATCGGCGCAGCGATGGTTTTTTGTCCCCGAGCCATGGCTGCAAAAATCTGAAACGCGGTGAGCGCGGAGGAGACCGGAACGGCCGCAAAAGGAACCACCATAGTGATTCCGAAGATCGTTGCATACTGCCCAAGCCCGGATTTGGCCATACCGATACCGTACCAGGTGAGAAAAACAAAAAAGGCTATGCTGACCAGATCAAGGATAATCGCCAGCATGCGAGCCCCTTTTTCAGGAAGAAACCGTCCGACGATATCCAGGCCGATATGCTCACGATAATACGCCCCGCAGGAGACCGCCAACAGCGCTGCCCAGATCATAATGTAGCGGGAGAACTCTTCAGTCCAGGTGTGTCCCAGATGGAGGAAATAACGCTCAACCACTTCGAACCAGATGGCAACGACCATGATCCCGACCAGCAGGGCACAGATGCGCTCGACAACCCAATTCACTTTTTGAGCAACCCTGTGCAGCAGAGATTGATGCTTTTCTTCCATGTGAATCTTCCTCACAAAAGGATATGGGTCCCACTGTTGTCTGCAAGTGCGCTGGCCAGCTTTTCGGCAGAAGTAATCACTGCCCGTTTTCCGCCCCGGCGCAAAAAGTTGATCGCCGCCTGAACCTTTGGTCCCATGCTCCCATTGGCAAAATGGCCCTGATCCAGATAGTGCTCGGCTTCTCTGACTGTCATAACATCAATTATCTTCTGTGTCGGTTTATTGAAATCAAGGTAAACGTTATCAACGGCGGTTAAAATAATCAAAATATCGGCGGACAGTTCGTTGGCCAGCAAGGCCGAGGAAAGGTCTTTGTCAATCACCGCATTGACCCCGGAGAGCAGGCCCTGCTGATCAGCGACAACGGGGATGCCACCGCCACCGGATGCAATCACACAGAGACCGGCATCAAGAAGACTGCGAACAGCCTCGACTTCAACCACCCGCTTGGGGGTTGGCGATGGCACAACCCGCCGGTAGCCTTTACCATCCTGAAAGACCAGCTGCCAATCTGGATGCTTCTCCTTTAAAACCGCAATTTTTTCTTCCGAGTAGAACACCCCGATCGGCTTGGTGGGATTTTCAAACGATGGATCAGCGGCGTCCACCTCAACCATGGTCACCAGCGTTACCACGTTTTTCGCTATTCCCCTGGCTCGAAAGACATTGTGCAAAGATTCCTGGAGCTGATAGCCGATGGCTCCCTGGGTATCAGCCACGCAATTCTTCAGCGGCACAAAATGCAACTCACCGGCTTCAAAAGCCAGCTCAGAACGTCTGAGAATAAAACCCACTTGCGGGCCATTGCCGTGGGTCAGAACAACTTCGTAACCCAGGGCGATAAAATCGGCAATGTAGGCTGCAGTTTCCTGGGCCGATCTTAACTGATCATGAATTTCGAGATGATCGTCATCTTTAATCAGTGCATTACCACCAACGGCAATAACAACACGCTTGATTTTTTCTGCCATGCGGGTGCTTTCTTGATGATGAAGCAAAATTTTATTCGGCGTATTTGTTAACATACAGGGATGGAATCACCGCGTACATTGCCGCCGCTTTGACCAGTTCGTCTTTCCAGGTCACCTCGTTTGGAGCATGGGCCTGATCTTCATGACCTGGGCCAAAACCGATACAAGGAATATTATAGCGCCCCATAATCGAGACCCCATTGGTCGAGAAAGTCCATTTATCGACGACAGGAGCGGTTGCAAACAAAGCCTGGTAAGAATCAACCAGGGTCTGACAGGCGGCATGGTCTTCATCCAGGACCCAGCAGGGGAAATAACATTCCGTGGGATAGAG
>JAPHSA010000331.1 GCA_026193235.1 Deltaproteobacteria bacterium
AAGAGCATATCGCCAACCCCGCCAAAGACAACATCCTGGTCAACAGTAGCACCGACGCCTGTGCCAAATGTCACCAACGTGGCGGGACTGGCCCCAAACCGCCAGCAAGCGGTGGCTTCATTAAACACCACGAGCAAACCAACGAGTTACGGGTTGGTTCACACGGCGATCTGAGCTGTACGGAATGCCATAATCCTCATCAGCGCGCAATCCTCGCCAAGAAAACCTGCTCCAACTGTCATGAAGATGAAGCTGCGAAATATGCCAAGAACATTCATAGCGCAACGAAGATCGACTGTATCGAGTGCCATATGCCAAGGGCTTCTAAATCGGCCATCAAAACCAGTGAATTTTCCGGGGATGTGCGTACTCACATTTTCAAGATCGACACCAAGGCCGACGCCAGCATGTTCTACACTGAAGAGAAGGATGGCAAGAAGTCGACCTTTGCCAGCGGTGCGGTGACACTTGATTTTGTCTGCCTCAACTGCCACCAGTCACGCGACATGAAGTGGGCAGCCAAATATGCCAAGGACTTCCACAAATAACGCACCTCCCACCTGCTGAACAAAAAACGGGGGCCATCAGGCTCCCGTTTTTTGTTTCCACCGTTACAAAAAGCGAGCCCCTGGTATCTGCTGCTCTGAAAGTAGAAAAGGACAAAACTTAACTTTAGATTTTTATAATGTTTTCTGTTGTGCTACCTTGTCCGGCAGGAGCGCTATTAACGATGTTGAGAAAGTTCTTTTACCCCTTCCTGCTACCAAACGGACTACTCTGTGCGGTCGCACTCTTGACCCTGGCACAGGAACCCCTCCCGGCTAACTTAGAACCCTTCCTTCGCGTCTTTCCCTTTGCCGTTGTCATCATCGGGCTGCTGCTCGGCTGGCGCTTCAATCGCACCCGACTGATCTATGCCATTTCTCTGATGTTGCTGACCGAGCTGGGCCTGAGCTATTTTTCGAGCGGACTAACGGGACAACTTGTCTTCCAATCTGCCGCCTTGCTGTTGCCGCTGAATCTGCTGTGGGTGTCCTGGTTTCGCGAACGGGGAATCATCAACCTGCGTGCGCTATTCTGGTTGACCCTGCTCATTGTCGAGCTAGTGTCCTGGGCTGGATTGATCCATTTCCGGCCAATGCTCAGCGAATTTTGGCTGAATTACTCACTGATCGACCTGCCGCAGTTACAAGGTTTACCGCTGTCACAACCCCTGATGCTGGTTAACGGGCTGGTTATGATGCTGTTTATCATCCGCGCATTATTTAATCTCGCGGCTTTTGAGGCGAGTTTCTTCTGGGCGCAAATAATGATTCTGGCCGGTTTTTCAGGACTGGGGAGTCAACCTTTGCGACTCTTCTTAGCAGGCGCTGGCCTGATCCTGATCCTGGGGATTCTGGAAAGTTCCCACTCCCTTGTTTATCGCGATGAATTGACCGGCCTGCTGGGTCGGCGCGCACTCAACGAAGCACTGGATAAACTGGGAAACCATTACACTCTGGCGATGCTGGACATCGATCATTTCAAAAAATTCAATGATACCCACGGGCATGATGTCGGTGATCAGGTTCTGAGAATGGTTGCTGGAAAACTGACTGCCGCCAGCGGCGGCGGCAAGCTGTTCCGCTACGGCGGTGAGGAATTCGCGGTGATTCTGCCCCGCAAGCAGATTGAAGACGCCATCCCCTACCTCGAACAGATGCGTCAAGCTGTGGAAAGTGCCCGCTTTGTTCCGCGCGGCAAAGACCGGCCGCAGAAGAAACCGAAAAAACGTTACCTCGCCAGACTCAGCCTTAAAAAACCGCTGAAAGTCACTATCAGTATCGGCGTAGCCACGCGAAATGAACAGTTGCTGAATCCCGCTGCGGTGATCAAAGCAGCGGACCAGGCCCTCTATCGGGCGAAAAAAGCCGGTCGCAACAAGGTTTGTGGTTAACGACGATCTAGCCCAACTGTTTAGGACCTAGGAGGTTGGCTTAAACGGTAGGAAACTAGAGCTACAGAGCGCATTTAGCTCATATAAACAGTAGATTGTGATTTCCACCCTGCGGTGAAATTTCCATATAGGAAAAGGCCTCCAAGTCATTGAGCTCAGAGGCCTTCCGTTCTTCATTTGGCGAAAACTAACAGATTAAGCCAACCCCTCATTAAGAATCAGGTTCGGCTGTAAAAGCTATTTTTACACTTTCCGCACATTAGACGCCTGGGGTCCTTTTTGACCCTGGGTGGCGTCAAAACTTACACGGTCTCCCTCAGCGAGAGATTTAAATCCTTCGCCTTGGATTTCGGAATGATGTACGAATACATCAGGCCCATCCTCCTGCTCGATAAAACCGAAACCCTTTGCGTCGTTAAACCATTTAACTGTACCATCTGCCATTTTAATCGCTCCTTTTCCCCCTGTTAGGGAGAAATTTTGTTGTGCAAGTTCCAAGTGCGGCAAAAATCCACACAGCCACGTGAGGCCTCTGTGGATTATTCCTAGATGAAGACCCATCAACATAGATGGCAACTGAAATCCGACACAAACTTGCTTTACTCTGTCGCCCATTATGACAGATGGGAGATGGAAAGCAAGTCATGATACCGACAACATTGACCGATCAGCGCGATGCCCCAGGCCCTACGGGTTATTGAACGTCCATTCCTGGGCCAAATCCCGGTGAAGTCCGGATTAAGGTTACGACCACCTATAGCTTGGAATTCAGCCCAGATTATCCTGCTTGCCAACAACTTCGCAGCAATTACGCAAACGCTCTATGACCACTGTCCCATTATTGCCTGCAAGCACAAATTTCAGAGATGCGGACCACAGATCAGACATAGCCTGGTGCCACTGTTTATTTATTTACAAAGATTAATAATAATGCCACAATTTAAAAGTTTTCCTAATCTTTCTATGGAAAGGCTATGAAACGGGCAGATGGAGAGACCTGCGGGAAAAGCGGACCTTCTTAGATCACGGAGTATCAGAGCACTCATACTGCTCAAGAACTTAAAACAGGGATTGAAATTCAGGAGAGCCAGATGGCTGTTATTGCATGGAAAAAGATTTATGAAACCGGTATCGTTGCTCTGGACAACGAGCATCGTGCGCTGGTCGCGGAAGTCAATCGTCTCTACGAAGCCATCCGCGATAAACGTGGAGAAGAAGTCCTGGGAGACATTCTGACAATGCTGGAATCTTACACGGTCGAGCATTTTCAACACGAAGAAAAGCTGATGGCAGAATACCAGTTTCCCGAACTGGAAGAACATCAAAGAATTCATCAGGAATTGATCGATGCCGTTCAAGAATTGAAAAAACGTGTTACTTCCGGGAGGGAAGAGTTAGCCCGAGAATTCCTGAAGTTTCTCAGGGTCTGGGTTTTGGAGCATATTCTTAATGTGGATAAAAAATATGGTGCATTCCTGGAATCACGGGGCGGACGTTTTATCTCCTAGGGCAGGAGTCATTCCAAAATTTCATTAGCAATTTTCTAATTACAGGACTTGTATGGACGTTTTCCAGTGGAATAAGAACTTCGAAACCGGTATCGCTGAAGTTGACCGGCAACATCATCATCTCGTCGACATCACCAACAAATTTGGCGGTCTGATTGCACAGGACAATGTCCGCCCTGATGACATAAAGAGTCTTTTTGAAGAATTGGTCTCCTATGCCCAATACCATTTTGATGAAGAAGAAAAAATTATGGTACCAAAGAAAAAGCCTGTAAAAGCATTTTTAGGATTAGCTGCGATGGGTTTAGCTGGAGCAATGGGTGCAAAAAAACTTATGAAAAAAAATAAAGTGGCTTCAGTGCTTTCACCTGTTAGTAATTTACTAATGGAAGATGAGAAAAAAAACAAAAACCAAAAAGAAACAGGTGATGTCAAAACAATGAGCACAGGTGCTGAAATATCTTTTGGTAAAGGATCAGATTACATTAAAGATT
>JAPHSA010000332.1 GCA_026193235.1 Deltaproteobacteria bacterium
CCATTAACCCACCACTCCTGGTCATCATCAAACCACCACTTGGTTGAATCGGTCTCCCAGATTGATGCTGCCAACTGCTTCGCCACCTCGGTTTTTAACCGCAGCCGCGAGAACGGATACCATTCATCAGCATAACGGTTGCCCAAATCCTTATATTCTTTCAGCGACAAAACCATTTCCAGTTGATCTGCATCATGGGCCAGCTGTGATTCATGGCTCTCTTTATCAATAAATTCTTTCAATGTTGCTCGGTAATCCTCGCCGAAAGGAAGCTGAGCAGCCAGGTCATCAATGGCCTTGAGTTCGTCAACTTTGACATATTTTTTGTTGACGTAATTCAGATCTCCGGTGCGGGCTTCGGGAATATCATGAAACAGACAGAGCTGTAATACGCGCCCGACATCTGCCTGGCCATCCATTTGTGCCAACGTATAACCGATCATCGCGGTACGAAAACTATGTTCGGCAACCGACTCGGCACCAGAGCCAAGGAACTGGAATCCGGTGCGCGGCGTGCGTTTCAACATGCCAACTTCAAATAGAAAATTTGCAATATTTTTCATACAAAAAACTCCAACATACGTTCTTCCCGTCTCTGCAGTTACAGCTACCCATGCCAGACGAGAAAAACGCCCATCAATATCAAACCGGTTGAGGTTAAACGAATACGACCGAACGATTCATTTAAAAACATCAGCCCGATGAGAACACCAATCAACAGGCTGATCTGGCGAACAGGAACCGCGTAGCTGACCGGCGCCAACTGCAGACCAAAGCGAAACGACAGAAATGATGCCAGGATAACCGGACCGGACCAGAACACCAGCTTGGGGTTGTGCCGCCACTCTTGCATAACCCGTCCTTTATAGCGTGAGCGAAGAAGGTTGAGCGACATAAAAACCAGCATAAAGAACACCAGGACATAGGTGAATTGGTAAGCGGAATAAGCATCGACACCGGTTTTGTCGATGACCGCACCAATAGAATAAGCAAACCCCGCCAAAAGTGCCGCCTGAACTGAACGATTCCCCAAACGCCTGAAGGGACGGATCATTTCGTCTAGGGACAGGCCACGCAGCTGAATACAATATGCGCCCATGGCAATCAACATAATTCCCGTAATTCCTATCGGACTTAACCGTTCTCCCAAAAAGAGCACACCCCAGATCGGTACGTAGAGCATGGCTGTTTGAGCTAGAGGATAGGTGACCGATAGATCCCCTTCACGATAGGCGAAACCACCCAGCCAATGGTAGAGAACAAAACAGATTGCCGCCGCTGCCGCGAGGACAAGCGAACGTACCGACAACACCGGGAAAAGTCGCAAGCCAAGTGTCATTACCGTCATCATGCTCCAGGAACAAAGGAACATCCACCAGATAAAAACGGTTTTATCGTGACTTTTCTTAACCAACAAATTCCACAGGGCGTGCATGAATGCAGAAAAGATAATCAGTAACAGAGCTGTGGTTTCCATGGCGGGCATCATAGCCGATGAATCCGGTGAAAGAAAGCGCCTTTGACAGACGCTCTTTAAAAGCTATTCTTAGTTATTGAAGGGTAGTTCCAAACTTGATTATGAAAGGACCTTTTATGGACATGTATCGTATAGAAAAGGATTCTCTGGGTGAAATGCAAGTCCCCGTCGACGCTCTTTACGGAGCCCAAACCGCCAGAGCTATCGAGAACTTTCCTATTTCTGGTATTCCACTGCCGCAGTCAATGCTGCGTGCTCTGGGTCTCGTCAAAAAACATGCGGCACAGACCAACCTAAGCCTCGGACTATTGACTGAAGAAGTAGCTGATGCCATCAGTCAGGCGGCAACGGAGATTGTCGCCGGGCAATTGGCTGATCAATTTCCAGTGGATATATTTCAAACCGGGTCCGGGACCAGCAGCAACATGAATATTAATGAGGTCATTGCCAATCGTGCGGCCCGGATACTCGGCCGATCACTCGGCGGCAAGGCGATCCATCCCAATGACCATGTCAACTTGGGACAATCAAGTAATGATGTCTTTCCCAGTGCCATCCATATTGCCTGTGCTGAAGAATTGCACAAGAATCTCCTCCCGACACTGGAACAGTTGCTTCAGCAGTTGGCGGAAAAGGCGGAGACCTTCCAAGGTATTCTTAAAATTGGTCGCACTCATCTGCAGGATGCAACTCCGGTGACTCTGGGTCAGGTTTTTTCCGGTTACGCTCGCCAGATTGAATTAACCCACGAACGTTTGTCGGTCAGTTCAAGCGGACTTTATGAACTCCCTCTGGGCGGCACCGCCGTTGGCACGGGGATCAACACCCACCCTGAATTTGCCGCAAAAACGATTGCCGCCATTGCCCGCGAAACCTGCTTACCGTTTCGAGAAGCAATCAATCACTTTGAAGCCCAGGGATCTAAGGATGCTCTGGTTGCAACCAGTTGCAGCCTGAAAAACTGTGCCATCAGTCTATTCAAAATCGCCAACGACATCCGCTTTCTCGCCAGTGGTCCTCGCTGCGGAATTGGTGAATTGTTCCTCCCGGCGGTACAACCAGGCAGCTCCATTATGCCGGGGAAAATCAACCCGGTGATGGCGGAATCCTTAATACAGGTTTGCGCTCAGGTTATCGGCAACGACGCAACTGTCGCACTCTGCGGCTTATCAGGCAACTTTGAGTTGAATGTAATGATGCCGGTGCTGGCGCATAATGTCCTGCAAAGCATCGAGCTACTGAGTCGTGGCATTGCTGCATTTGATGAAAAGTGTTTGTCGGGATTAGAGGCGGATGAACAACGGTGTTCGGAATTGCTTGAACGTAGCCTTGCTCTGGTCACCGCACTGGTCCCTGAGATTGGCTATGATCGTTCCGCCGAATTGGCCAAGCTGGCCCACAAAACCGGCAGAACGTTGCGTGAACTGGCCCTTGAGGATGGAGTCTCGGCCGCTCTTCTTGATCGCTTACTTGATCCGGTATCGATGATCGCACCGAAAGGTTAATAACAAAAGAGCCGGCCTAGCGACCGGCTCTTTTCAATTCAAAACCTGCAGAATTTCCTTTCCAAGCTCTTTCCGCTGCCAATTTTTTAGCAGACCCATCTGCACCAGATCGCCTTCGGTCCTCGGTTGCTTGCGAGCCAGTTCGTCCATGGTTGCATTATTAATGAGCACTCCAGGATCAAGCTCAAGAACTTTGGCCGCCTTAGCTCTCCAGGTTTTCAAATTGCTCATCCGTTGCTCAACCTGAGGATCTTTTTCCCTCCGTTCACCACGGGGGTAAACTGGCAGCTCCGCCTCCGGAAGATTCAATCCCTGACTGATGGCATGCAACAGTTTTCTGCCGTAGCGGTCAACCAGGCGTTCCGGCATTCCATTGATGGTTCCCAGTTGTGGCAGGTCTTGAGGCATCACTTGTGAAAGTTCCAGGAGAGTCTTGTTTCCAAGGATCTTATACAGTGGACAATCCCGCCGCTGCGCTTCAGTAGTGCGCCATTCCAGCAGAGATTCCAGCACGGCAAGCTGGCGAGGCCTCAAAGTTCCTGCACCTTTAAACCGGAGAAACTCTGGCCCTTCGTGAACAGCAAAACGGACCTTTTCCAGCAGAGAAAATTCTTCTTGAACCCATTCCAGACGCCCTTTCTGTACCAGTTGTTGCTCCAGCACCTCAACTAACCGATGCAGATAAGCGGTATCAGCTGCGGCATAGCGAATCATCCCTTCCGGCAGGGGCCGTCTGGACCAGTCGGACCGCTGGTACTGTTTGTCCAGTTCAACCGAAAAATATTTTTTCAGCACATCCGCCAACCCGAAGTGTTCTTCGCCGAGGAATTGACTCGAAATCATCGTATCGAACAACCCTTTGATCTCAATATCGAAATCCCGCGCCAGACAGCGGATATCATAATCAGCGGCATGGAAAATTTTACGGATATCAGGATTAGCCAGAACCGGTTTCAAGGGGGCGAGATCAGCCCCGGAAAGGGGATCAATCAGCACGGTTGTATCGGGAGTGGAAAATTGCAGCAGGCAAACTTTCTCCTGGTAATTATGCATTGAATCAGCTTCCAGATCGACAGCAATAACCGGATACGTTTCAAGCTCTGATGCAAATTCAGCAATCTGCTCATCTGTAACAAGAATGGGGGGTAAAGACATTTATTTTTCCTTAGAATAAATTTTAGCAAGGACCTTTTTATGGGCACCATGCAAGGCTAGATTTGATAATTTTTCCGGAGAAAACCAATGATTTTCTCCTTCGGTCACCAGCCCATGGCAATCTACGCTGACATGATAAACCGATGATTCCAAGTGAAAATGGCTATAGGTATGGCGAACGCTGCCGAGCAGTTCCAACTGCCCCTCAAGTCCAAAATCCGCCAATAAAAACTTTGCTTTCTCAGCTGAATTATCATCTTCAGCAAAAGCGACACTCGGGAATTCCCAGAGTCCTCCAAGAAAGCCCTCCGCCATTCGCCTTCTGGCCAGGTAGCGACCAGCAACATTGATCAACAGAGCGGATTCATGACGATTTGGGAGCTTCTTTTTAACCTGTTTCAACGGCAATTGTTGTTCTAATCCCAAATCATGAGCCTGACAGAGCTCCAGCACGGGGCACTCTTCGCACAGGGGCTGACGTGGAACGCAGACCATAGCGCCAAGATCCATAATCGCCTGAGTATAATCGTGAACCTTACTTAGGGGAGTGAGCTGCTCCGACCAGTGCCACAATTGTTTTTCGGCGTCGGTCGAACGGGGTGGCTGCTGAAGCGCGCCAATACGGCAGAGTACCCGCCGTACATTTGCATCCAGAATCGGGGCCTGCTGATCAAAAGCCAGCGCCAGAATAGCTCCTGCCGTGGAACGCCCGATCCCGGGCAAAGCCTGCAATGCCTCAACATCGGCAGGAAAATCGCCAGAATAACTGTCAACGACTATTTTTGCGGCGCTGTGCAGATTCCTGGCCCGTGTATAGTATCCCAATCCAGCCCAGAGATCGATGACCGCTGTCATCGGAGCCGCCGCCAATGATTCCACACTTGGAAAATGCTCCAGAAAACGTTGATAGTAATTGCTGACAGCAGCTACAGTTGTCTGTTGCAGCATAATTTCAGACAACCAGATCCGATAGGGATCGCGTGTGTTGCGCCAAGGCAGATCTCGCCCACTCTGGCCATACCAGACGAGCAGTCGCTCGACGAATTTTTCAGCGGGGAAAAGCAGATCAACCAATCTCAATAAGCGCCTTCAGCGTCTGTTCCATCTCTTCAGGCGTGCCGATGGAAATTCTCAATCCATGCCGGAGCAAGGGATCAGAAAAGTGACGTACTAGAATTTTTTTCGCAAACAGGGCATCGTACACCCTCTTCCCTTCGGCATCTGACGGCACAGCAAAGACATAGTTGGCGTGTGAAGAAGTGACCTGATAACCGTTATTTGTGAGTTCGGCACTGAACCAATCACGGGTGTCCCGAATTTTTGCCACTGTTGTTTGCAAATATCGCTGATCCTGTAATGCAGCAGTGGCCGCTACCAGGGCCAGCCGATCAAGGTGATAATGATCACGGATTTTATCGAGGGCAGCTATGACTTCAGGGCGGGCGACCGCCAAGCCAAGTCGCATTCCAGCCAGGGAATAACTTTTGGAGAAGGTCCGGGTCACAACTATATTGCTATGGATATGAACCAGTTCCAGCGCTGATTCATCGGCAAAATCAACATAGGCTTCATCAACGACCAGAATTCCCGAGCAACGTGCTGCCAGTTCGGCAATATAACTGTTCTCAAAAGCACAACCAAGAGGGGCATTGGGACTGGTGAGAAAGAAAATCTTCCCGCTATATTTTTCTGGGAAATCAGCAACGTGAAAATCGGTCGTCAGGCCAAAGGATTTAACCTTGGCTCCCTGGATTTCGGCCAATGTCTTATAGTAGGAATATGAGGGATGAACATAAGCAACTTCTTCTCCCTCACCGGCAAAAGCACGAATCAGATTATTCAACAGCTCATCCGAACCATTGGCCATAATCACCCAGGAAGGATCAACAGCATAGAGTTCAGCAGCAACCCGGCGCGCTTCGCGGCTTCCAGCGTCCGGATATTTCCGCAGGTTACCACCATCGGCTCCCAATTCCGCCAGAATTGCCGCAACAACTTCCGGTGACGGGGGGTAGGGATTTTCGTTGGTATTGAGCTTGATCCAACCCTCTCCCTCCGGTTGAAAACCGGGTACATAGCGTGCCATTTCAGCAATATTTTTTCTTAATGGAAGCATTTTCAATATTCTTTCAGAATCTCATATTCCGTCGTTCGCCGGGCGGGGATAAAACCGGCATCACGGATCAGGGTCACCAGTTCTTCCTGTGACATACAGAAGGAGCAGCCAGCCGCAGCGACAACATTCTCTTCCAACATGGTTCCACCCAGGTCGTTGGCCCCGAAGTGCAAAGCTACTTGCGCCATCCGGTCACCTTGAGTCACCCAACTACCCTGGATGTTGTCAATATTATCAAGAACGATGCGGGAGAGTGCGAGGACCTTAAGATAATCGATTCCACTGGCGGCCTCACCCCCCAGCTCGGTATTGGCCGGTTGGAAGGTCCAGGGGATAAAGGCGGTGAACCCACCAGTACGCTCCTGAATTTCACGGATACGGAACAGGTGTTCAACAATGTCTGCCTTTGTCTCCCGGCTGCCAAACATCAGTGTCGCGGTTGTGCGCATCCCCAGGTTATGAGCTTCTTCCATGACCCAGGCCCACTGTTTCCAACCGATTTTGTTAGGGGAAATCTCCTGACGCACCGAATCGACCAGGACTTCGGCCCCACCTCCAGGAACTGACGCCAGCCCTGCTGCCTGCAAGCGGCGTAAGCATTGCTCCATGGTGATGCCCGACAACCTGGCAATATGAATCACTTCCGCTGGAGACAGGGAATGAATTTGTACCTGGGGAAAACGCTCACTCAGCTGGCGAAACAGATCTTCGAACCATTCAATTTTCAGGGTTGGATGCAATCCACCCTGCATCAATAATTGAGTCCCATCATGGTCCACCAGCTCCTGAACCTTAGCGAAAATAGTCTCATTATCGAGAAGATAAGCATCGGCATCCTGAACATCCCGATAAAATGCACAGAAGCGGCACTTCGATTCACAGATATTGCTGTAATTGACATTGCGGTCCACAACAAAGGTCACCCGCTTGTGGGGATGTTTTTTTTGCCGCACGCCATTGGCCAAGCGGCCAATTTCCAGCAAATCAACATCGGTCAGAAGCCAGAGTGCCTCTTCACGGTTGAGTGGTTGCTCTTGGTCTATTTTCAGCTGAATCAGATCAAGCATGGTCAATAAACTTTCAATTCATTGTAAAGCGTATCTCGCTCCACCGGCGTGCGCCCAGCCTGGCGAATCAGGGTGATGATATGCTCCTTGCCAATCACCTGGGGCGAATCGGCCCCGGCATCATGGCCGATTTGCTCTTCAATGACTGTTCCGTCGAGGTCATTCACTCCGAAGCAGAGTGCCGTCTGGGCGATTTTCAGGCCCAACATGACCCAGTAGGCTTTAACGTGCTGAAAATTATCAAGATAGATCCGGCTGATCGCCAGAGTTTTCAGGGCATCAACCCCGCCAACCCCTTTTGCCCCGGGAACCCGGGTATTATCAGGCTGAAAAGCCAGCGGTATAAAACTCTGAAAGCCTCCGGTCCGATCTTGCAATTCACGAATCAGGCGCATATGATCAACCCGATCTGAAAATTCTTCCAGATGACCGAAAAGCATGGTGGCATTGCTGCGCAGCCCAGCATTGTGAACCTGCTCAATAACTTCCAGCCAACGCTCACCGGAAATCTTTTCCGGACAGATTTTATCCCGCACTTCCTGACCGAGAATTTCTGCACCCCCGCCTGGCATGGAACCGAGTCCGGCCTCTTTTAACGCTGCTATCACATCGGCAATACTCAGCTGACTGATGCGCGAAAAGTAGTCGATTTCTACGGCGGTAAAGGCCTTGATATGAAGGGCCGGCGACACCTCTTTAATCGTGCGCAACATATCAAGATAGAATGTGAACGGCAGGTTGGGATGCAAGCCCCCGACTGAATGAATCTCCGTTGCTCCAGCCGCTACAGCTTCCTGCGCTTTTTCGCGGATATCGTCCAGAGCCAAAGTGTATCCGCCCTCATCCCCGTCCTCCTTGGAGAAGGCACAAAAAATACATTGGTTGACGCAAAGATTTGTGTAATTGATATGCCGGTTGACGTTGAAATAGACCCGGTCCGCATTCTTCCTGCGATTGACTTCAGCAGCCAA
>JAPHSA010000256.1 GCA_026193235.1 Deltaproteobacteria bacterium
AAGTGCGGAAGAGCTGACAGTTAAACTAAAGTGCCTTCACCAGGCCACCATCGACGAGCACGGTCTGACCAGTAATGTAGGTGTTGGTTTCCGAGCACAGGAACGCAGAGAGCTTGCCGTATTCTTCGGGAACGCCATAACGACCCAAGGGGATGGTCTTGAAGGTGTTCTGCTGCACCTCTTCCACCGAAAGTCCTGCTTTGTCGGCGCGGATTTTGTCAAGCTGGTCTATGCGGGCGGTGCCAATGCGACCCGGAGCGATGACGTTCACAAGGATACCGTCTTTGCCCAGCTCCTGGGACAGGGTTTTCGCCAGTCCAACCACGCCGCTACGGAAGGTGTTAGACAAAATCAGGTTATCCAGAACCGCCTTGACGGATGATGAGGTAGAGCAGAGGATGCGACCAGTACCGGCTTTGCGCATGTGAGGCAGAACTTCACGGACTGCCCGAATGTAAGATAGCAGGGTCAGCTCGTAGGCCTTCTGCCAAACTTCGTCGTCAAAGGCGTCAAAGGTTCCCGCCGGGGGACCACCGGTGTTGTTGACCAGGGCATAGACGCCACCGAACTTCTCCACCGTAGTGGCCACCAGTTGCTTGATGTCCTCGGCCTTGGTGATATCACCGATGAAAATTTCCGGCTCATTGCCGGTCGCTTGCTTGATATCGGCCTGAGCTTCCTTGAGCTGATCGGCAAAGGGGCTGAACAGCATGACCTTGGCCTGTTCACGCGCAAACTCCATTGCAATAGCTTTTCCCAGCCCCGAGCTCGAAGCCATAACGATAACTGCCTTATCTTTCAATCCTAAATCCATGATCGTTTCTCCTGGTTGTGTTGTGGTTGGTTACTTGCTGACTTTCTTGTCGATGACCGGGCACTCCAGGGTGGCGAACCCATCGATCCGGCAGGCGACCTGATCGCCATGCTTGATATGCACTGCCCGCGGAGTCCCGGTGGAGATAATGTCGCCTGGGTACATCTTCATCACCTTCGAGTGGAAGGAGACCAGGTAGTCGGGCGGGAAGGTCATGTTGGAGACGACATTCTCGGCGTGAACCTCGCCATTGTAGATGGTGGCGACCTTGAGTTTCATGACGTCTTCGATCTCGTCGGTTGTGACCAGCTGGGGCCCAAAGCTGAAGAAGCTCTCAAAACTCTTCGACAGGGTCAGATAGCGCGGGTTTCTTCTCAAAATGTCCTCGGCGGTCATGTCGATGATGGTGGTGAAGCCGGCGACAACACTGAGCCAGTCTTCGCGTTCGACGTCGACGCATTCCTTGCCGAAGATCACACCCAGTTCGGCTTCGGCAGTGGTACCGTTCGACTGCAGGGGGATCTTGATGGCATCGCCGGGGCCGATGATGGCGGTGTCGGGCTTAAAGAAGCTGGCCGGCTCGGTGCTGGGGGCTTTTTCAGCCAGGTCGGCGGCGTGGTCGGCGTAGTTCAGACCGATGCCAAATATCTTCCTGGGCGCGCGGTAGAGCGGTCCGAATTGGGCCTCAGCTAAAGGAATCGCCTCGTCACTCAGGGCGGCGACCTGTTCTTTGCCGCCATTGCGGTACCAGTCGTTGATCGCGTCAAGGCGATCCTGCTGGAGGATAGAGAGGATATCGGTGGGCCAGTCTTTGCCGAGTTTTTCGTTCAAAGTGGCAATCGTGATAACCAAACCATCATGAACAATGGAAGCCGTTTCTAACCCTTTAATTTTTAAAGTTGCTAAACGCATAGTAACTCCTTAAACAAATTGACATAAGACATGCTTATTCTGTAACGAAAAATTCTAGCGATCCCTCGAGGTTGCCTGAAGATCACCCACGTCTCCTCCTCAGAGCTCAGCAGCCGCAGTGTGGCCTTAATTGATGGTGATGCCGGGCTTGGACACATAATTGCCAACATGGCAATGAATTTGGCGGTTGAAAAATCTCTTGCCTCAGGTATAGTAATTCTTTCGGTCTTTAATTCAAGTCATTTTGGTGCGGCTGGCTATTTTGCCCTGAAGGCAGCTCAACGCGGTGTCATTGGCCTAGTAATGACTTCTACCCGTAGCCCTCTCGTTGTCCCAACTTTTGGCTGTGAACCCATCCTTGGTACAAATCCAATTGCCTTTGCCGCACCGGCGGGAAGAAATAAACCTTTCCTCTTGGATATGTCAACGAGTACTGTCGCATCGAATAAGATAAAAATTTATGGCATTAATGGCTGGGAGCTCCCTGAGGGTTGGGTAACGGACGGAGATGGCTGCCCGGTAACCGACCCGAAGACCCTTCAAGAACAAAAAACAGGTGGA
>JAPHSA010000208.1 GCA_026193235.1 Deltaproteobacteria bacterium
AGAAAAGGGTCACGACCCCATCTGAAGCTATTAGCGCCGGTGCAACCGCTTTGGTGATTGGTCGTCCGATCTCTGCGGCTGCCGATCCTCTCGATGCGGCAGCAAAAATCGTTGCAGAAATAGAAGCCGCGCTGGCGCACTGATGGCTGATTTCCTTTACGGGATTAACCCGGTGCGTGAAGCCTTGCAGGGCGAGGGCCGACAACCGCTTGAATTGCTGGTGGTGAAAAATGATCATAACCCGCGCTTACAAGATCTGGTTGAGCTGGCAAAGCGCCTCAATCTGAAAACCACCTTTCTCCCTAAACCTGATCTTGAGCGGATGGTGAACCATCCCCATCATCAAGGTGTTCTGCTTAAGCTGACCCCATTTAAGTATGCCGATTATAGTGACTTGCTTGCTAACTGGCAGGCTAGCGGACAGCCAGCTTTTTTCTTGTTGCTCGACGGGATTACTGACCCTCAAAACTTTGGCGCTATTTTGCGTAGCGCTGAGGTTGCTGGGTGCCATGGGGTGATTGTTGCAAAGGATCGTTCCTGCCCGGTGACCCCTGTGGTTGAGAAAACTGCTGCCGGTGCCCTGTCACATATCCCTCTCTGTCAAGTGACGAATCTGTCACGTACCATCGAAGATTTGAAGAAAGAAGCGATCTGGTGCTACGGGCTGGCAGGTGAGGCTGAGGCGGAAGATATTTTTACCGCAGGGCTGTTAGGGAATCTGGCGCTGGTGATCGGGAGTGAAGGCAAGGGCTTGCGGCCCAATGTCCGTAACCACTGCGACGGTCTTCTGGCAATCCCGATGAAGGGGAAGGTTGAATCCCTGAATGCCTCTGTTGCTGCGGGGGTTGCTCTCTTTGAAATTGTGCGGCAGGGCGCGCAGGCAGGAAGTGATAAATTATAAGCTATTTTATTGTTGACACCCGCAATGTATAAGGTTACATCCTTTTGGAACGATCATTCTTTCCATTACGATACTGCAATGAAAATAAGAACAATTAACCCTGAAGAGAAAACTGACAAGGTAATTCGTACCGCCAGGCGCTTGTTTGTCGAGAATGGTTATTGTGGTGTTTCTATTCCTGATATCGTCAAGGCTTCTGGGGTCAGTACCGGTGCTATTTATAGCTATTTCAAAGACAAGGAAACTTTGGCTAAGAGTATCCATACACAAACTATCGATGAGTTCCATGCTTTGTTTCAGCAACGCCTGGGCGGTGAAGAAACGGTTTATGAAGTTTTAAAAACCTTTACTGAACTTGTTTGTGAGTTGACCGAATCAGAACCATCAATGATGAAGTATATGCTGTTTATGAATCATGGGGGCTCCATTTCTGATTTCTCACCGGTCTGTACCACGGAGCCATTCCGCCTGCTGCAAAGTCATTTGAAGCGAGGAATCACGCAAGGTGAAATTAGGGTTAAAGATTATATTATTGCCGGCTTATCATATACAGGGATTACCATCCGGGCCGCCGAGTTGCGCATGGACGGTCTGTTAACCCAGCCCTTGACGGATATCTCTGATGTGTTGGTTGAAAATGGGTGGAATGCAATCAAGTCTTAAGCGAAACGGTCCGTGCCCCAAATTAACGAATATTCGGTCGTAAAAATTGCCAGTATGGTTTTGATGAAAGGGTGATGTCGCCGATAAAAAGGAAATTTCTAGTTTTACTTTTGTTGCATTATTGGCAAGCGACCGCCAATGTCTTTACCCGAGCAAATTGGGAGAATACTACATTATGTAAAAAACCTGCTGAATTGCATGAATATGTAATCAGAAATGGGTGTTACGCCTGACAAAGAAATCATCTTCAATTGACAACACCGGCTATTATGCAACAAATACATTCATTTATTCTTAAGACCCTTGGTTTCCCAAACGTTCGCGTTTACGACTATTCATGGGTCGAGTGGAACGGCAAAGGCTTTTTACCAATGATTGTAGGCTCAGTAAAATAAGAGCCACAAATAAGAAGAGCTAATTGCCCCTCGGCTTAGAACTGAAGGGCTTTTCTTTGTTGACAGCCCGGGCTTTATCGACTATAAAACGTCGCTGCCGGCACGGGGTACCGGTGGGGAATGAAAGAGCTATTTTTTCCTTGCATTCCCGTTTTCCTTGCGTTATATATCCCGTCTTGTGCTGGCGTAGCTCAATTGGCAGAGCACCTCACTTGTAATGAGGATGTTGGGGGTTCAATTCCTCTCGCCAGCTCCAGCGTTTTTGACCGGGCTTTCCCGTTAAAATTGAATAAGTAGCAGGTTCCCCTGGAGGGGTTCCCGAGTGGCCAAAGGGATCAGACTGTAAATCTGACGGTGAAACCTTCGGAGGTTCGAATCCTCCCCCCTCCACCATTTGAAACTTGCCGGACAAAGCATGATTGCTGGATTTCAGGAGGCTCTTGAGTCGTATGAACTGGATCGGGGTTATGCGGCGTCTATGCCACAACTTCATAAGCGGTTGAGTTTGGGCGGGAGTAGCTCAGTTGGCTAGAGCATCAGCCTTCCAAGCTGAGGGTCGCGGGTTCGAATCCCGTTTCCCGCTCCATTTACTTTTCCGTGCAGCATGGAATTGTCGCGCCCACATAGCTCAGTCGGTAGAGCGCATCCTTGGTAAGGATGAGGTCACCAGTTCAAATCTGGTTGTGGGCTCCAGTTGATTTTCCACTGAATTTTACTGTTTGGGTTTGTAAGCTTTGATTTAGCAGTATCACTAAAACAATTATTGTAGACGTAAAAGACCACAAAGGGAGGTTTTACCATGTCCAAAGCAAAGTACGAAAGGACAAAGCCGCATGTCAACATTGGAACAATCGGCCACGTTGACCACGGCAAGACGACA
>JAPHSA010000091.1 GCA_026193235.1 Deltaproteobacteria bacterium
CAGATAATCAACCCAGAGGATAGCGATGTAGTTCATCAGCAGAGTGACAATGACTTCATTGACTCGCCAGCGCGCACGTAAAAATCCGGCAACTCCAGCCCAGAGTCCGCCAAAGAGAAAGGCGGCAGAAAACATGCCCACCATCATTAACCAGTGACTCTGGATTCCGGAAAAGAGGGCAACCCAGGTGGCTCCCATCGCGCCCATGTAAATTTGACCTTCTGCACCGATATTCCAGATCTGCATTCGGAAAGCCAGACTGACGCCCAGACCGGCAAAAATCAGAGGGGTCGTCTTAACCAGCGTTTCCGAGAGACCGTAGAGTGAGCCAACCGATTCAATCAGGATTTCCCGGTAGGCGGCTAACGGATTGACTCCGCTGGCGAGGAGAAGAAATCCAGCGATAAACAGAGCGATAGCGATAGAAGCGATAGGGGCGCTGAAGCGGAACAGCGCGGTTGACATTTCGCGGCGTTCAATGACCAACTTCATAAGGTCCCTCCCTGGAATTCGCCACTCATCATCAGACCGATCTCTTCTCGTGTTGTTTTGCGTGGATCGACATAGCCAACCAGTTTGCCGCGGAACATTACGGCAATGCGATCACTGAGTTTCAGCAACTCATCAAGATCTTCGGCGATAAGAATCGTGCTCATTCCACGAACGGCACCATCGGCAATAACTTTATGGACATATTCGGCGCTGCCGATATCGAGTCCGCGCGTGGGATAAAGGGCTACCAGGACACTGGGGTGCTCAGACAGTTCACGGGCAATAATAACTTTTTGAATATTGCCGCCGGAAAGATAGCGGACAGGTGTGCCATCGGGACCTGTTTTGATGGCAAACTGTTCAATTTTTTCCTCGGCATTGCGGCGGATCGCTTTCTTGTCCTGAAAAATCCAGTTTCTGAAAGGGCCACTTTTAAAGCTTTTCATGATCAGGTTTTCACCGACGCTCATATCTGGTGCAATGCCGATAGTTTTACGATCCTCAGGAATATGGGCGATCCCGGCAATGTAAGAATAGCGGGCGTTACTGTTGGTGATGTCCTCGCCTTTAGCTATGATTCGGCCTTGACTGGCGTTTTTGAGGCCGGTTAACACTTCGGCCAAGGCTTTCTGCCCATTGCCGGCGACTCCGGCAATGCCCAGAATTTCACCTTTTTTTAATTTCAGGTTAAAGTTATCAAGATCAGCAAGGCCGCGATCGTTGCGCACAGAGAGTTCCTGAATGTCGAGTACAATTTCATTCGACATTTGCAGGTTTTTCTGCCACTGGGGAATTTTATCGCGCCCGATCATCAGCGAAGCCAGTTTAGATTCATCAAAATCCCCGCGACTCAGGGTTTCAATGCTGTTGCCCTTTTTGAGGATAGTGACGCGATCGGAAATCTCCATCACCTCACGCATTTTGTGCGAGATAAAAATGATACTTTTCCCCTGGTCTTTGAGCCGGCGTAAAACATCGAAGAGGCGATCCGCTTCCTGTGGAGTAAGGACTGCCGTTGGTTCATCGAGGATCAACAGTTGGCAATCACGCATCAGTAATTTGATCAATTCAATCCACTGTTGCGCTCCGATGGACAGTTTCCACACTGGGGTATCAAGGTCGAGATCAAGATTGAATTCATCGATCAAGCGCTGGATTTCAGCTTTATAGGTTTTACGGTTGAACAGGTTTGGGACATTGTCGAGGGCCAGGAGAATATTTTCAAAAACCGAATGGGCCGGAACCAGCATGAAATGCTGATGAACCATGCCGATTCCATGCGCCAGGGAATCTCGCGGGCTGGTAAAATGGACCGGTTGCCCGGCGATGGTGATTTTACCGCTGTCGGGATGATAGAGCCCGGTCAGGACATTCATCAGCGTGCTTTTTCCAGCACCATTTTCACCGAGCAGCGTATGGATTTCACCACGAGCGACCGCAAATGAAACATCGTCCAGGGCGACAACCCCGGGAAATGTTTTGCGGATATTTTTAATCTGCAATAAATCAGACATAAATTAAAAAAGGCACGTCCGATCTGGACGTGCCTTGGAGAATAATCTTCATTTACTTGGGAATCGTTCCCTGAACACCCTGGACGAAGTAGTTCATGCCCAGCAGTTCGCCATCGCTGTGAGTTTTTCCGGCGGCAACCACCTCTTTACCCGACTGGTCCTTGATCGGGCCGGCGAATGGGTGGAGCTTGCCAGCCTTGATATCAGCTGTTTTTTCGGCAACCAGAGCCTGCACGTCAGCGGGAACTTTAGGATTAAAGGCTGCGAGTTCGACCAGGCCTTGCTTCATGCCGTCCCAGATCTGCTCAGACTTCCAGGTTCCGTTGCTGACTTCTTTAGCCAACCTGGTGTAAAGCACGCCCCAGTGCCAGATTGGTGCGGTTAAAAATGCATTGGGAGCAAAGCTGCGCATGTCCGAGTTGTAGCCGATAACGTATGCGCCACGGGCTTCTGCCGCTTGCAGGGTTGCTGGAGCATCCTGGTGCATGGCGAGAACATCGGCACCGACATCGAGTAAACTGTCGGCAGCATCGCGCTCAACACCCGGATCGAACCAGGTCTGAGTCCAGACAACTTTGACTTCAGCCTGAGGATTGACACTTTGAACGCCAAGAGTAAAGGCGTTGATGCCACGAATAACTTCTGGAATGGGGAATGCGGCAACATAGCCGATAACATTTTTTTTGGTCATCTTGCCGGCAACAATACCGGAAAGATAGCGGGGCTCATACATGCGGCCGAAATAGGTCCCAACATTGTCCGCGGTTTTAAATCCGGAGCAGTGCATGAAAACCACATCTTTATTGCGTTTGGCAACGTCGATGGTCGCATCCATATAACCAAAACTGGTGGTGAATATCAGATTCTTTCCCTTACGCACCAGGCCATTGATCACGCGGGCCGATTCTGCACCCTCCGG
>JAPHSA010000327.1 GCA_026193235.1 Deltaproteobacteria bacterium
CAGAAAAAAGTGACGAGCGTAATCGAAAAGCCTGACAAGAAACCTCACCAGCCGGTTCAGAAAACGCGCTCACCCTGGCTGCCCAAACTTCAGTCCTGGGGGTTCGAGGATTGGGGAAAAGACTCGGCAGACGACTACTGAGCGGACAGCGGCGCTGTTAGCTCTGCCGCTTCGGGGAGTGCGTTGTTGACAGGTTCCTGGTGTTGCAATTCATTACAGATGCTTTCAAACTCTTCTTTTTTTAATTCGACCGGCGGCATTTGTGCGAAAGGACGGATTTTACGCGGATTTTTAAGCCATTTCTCCAGGTTTTCAATCGACCAGCGTTTTTTATCTTCACCGAAATTCAAGACATAAAATTCGGAAAAAATCCCGGAAAGATTTGGGCCGATGAGTCCACTTCCCAAACCACCAAAGCGTGCAGTTAAAGCACGATGGCAACCGCCGCAGTACTTTTCAAATTGAAACTCACGGGTCACCTCTTCCCCTTCAAAATGCACAACTTCTGGCAATTCCTGTTCCGGTATTTTCACTTGTCTTCCACCTAAGAGAATAGCATTGATCAGTTCAACTCTCTGTTGCTGACTGAAATGGAATTCGGGCATGAATAAAACCGGGAATTGAATGGCTTCCTCAAGCTCTTCCGGTGTCTTCTCCAGTTGTGAAAAATCGAGATTGGCAGCCAGTCGATTACCTTTGTCTCCGCTGGTGTGACATCGGCGGCAGGCATAGTTTTTCAACAGCTCTTCACCTCGCTTTGTTGTCGGATCATCGTCGATAGTAAAAGAGGAAAAACGCGCGGCGATGAGACCATCATGGGCTATATTGATGCGCGCTGTGCCAGAAAACCCACGATGGCAAGCGACACAGGTACCAAGGTCTGTATAGTGGGATGGGTGACATTCCAGACAGTGGCTTATGTCTTTTCCAGGTTCTGCAGCAAACAGATTTGCTGTTGACAGCAGGATTAAAAGCCAAATACGAACGACCAATTTTCACCCCGAAAATACATCGCAATCACAGTCAGTAAAAGAATTCCCAAAAAACTGATCAAAGAAAGGACGTTAACAATCTTTTGATCTTTGCCTAACCAACAGGCCTGCTCGGCTTCAGGACTGATTGGTAACCAAGGTAGAAAAAGAAAAACAAGGCCCAGGCCGAGAATCAAATAAACCATCAAACTTGAATAACTGACCAGTTCCTGAGTCCACATCAGGAACCAGGCTGATTTTGATGGGTTAGGAACATGGCTGATGTCGGCCGGCCCCTGAAGTGGCGCAGGAATAAAAAAAGCGAGAACGAGCAGTATAATAACTAGCGCCGCAAAGGAGATTTTGATGATGCGAAAAAAATATGGGGAAGACTTTACATAGTCGCTCATAGATAAGGCAAAACTCCTTTTTGCTTACGAATCCGATAAAAATGCAGCATGCATAAAATCAACATGCTTAGAGGGATAATGGCTATATGCAATACATAAAAGCGTACCAGTGACATTGGTTGACCTATGTCATCAGGCACAAGAAAGCTGCGGAGCAGTTCGCCAAAAGGGAGCGTTGCCAGAAGATTCATGCCGGTTTGAGTAGCCCACAGGGCCAATTGATCCATCGGCAGCAGGTAACCGGTATAGCCTTCAAAAAGTGCCAGACATAATATTCCGAAGCCGATGAGCCAATTAAGCTCGCGTGGTTTGCGGTAAGCCCCGGTCAGCAAAACACGCAAGGTGTGAAGGAAGAGCAGGACAAGGAAAAAGTTTGAGGCCAGTCGATGGAGATTGCGGATATACCAGCCACCCGTCACCGAATTTTCAATATAGAGGATTGATGTAAAGGCACCATTTGTGGACGGTTGGTAATGAAATAACAGTAATGCCCCGGACAGAATCAAGACCAGAAATGCGGTAAATGCCAAGCCGCCCAGGCAGAAGGTGTAAGTCAGGCGCAGATTGCGGCGTAGGACAACGCGTGGGAAGAGATGCTTAACGAACTCTTTGACAAAATCGTCATCTTGTTTCATACCAACACCACCAGTTTATCTCCCCGTTCTTCAACCTCCAAACGCTCCAGAGCTTTGTCGGAAGGTCCTTTCAAAACTTTCCCTTCGCGGTCAAAAATACTCCCATGGCAAGGGCAGACAAGGTTTTCAGCCGTCACATTGACGGTGCAGCCAAGATGCGTACAAACCAGGCTCAGAGCGTAAACGTCTTCTTCCCGACGGATAATGACAGCCCGGGAGCGCTTAAAAACCAAGGCGCCACGCAGGGGGATATCGCTTTTTTGCACTTCAAGCAGTGCCTTTTGAGGGATTTTTTGGGAGGGCACCAAGAAACGCCAAAACAGCCCACCAAAAATACCAATAAAAGCTATTCCCTTGAGAAACTTGCGTCGTGGCCCAGTAAGTTTTTCCATCGTTTTATATAAGCTTTCGTGTAGTCTGCATCTTTTTTCGTAATCTGTGAAAATTGCTCTGGGCTGACAAAGGAACCATGATGGATAGTTTGTCCTTGCTGGTTCCAGAAAGACATCAATCCCAGGCCATCCAGGTCAATTCGATAGAGTCGGTCTTCCGGTTCTTCGAGCAGGTAGCGCCGTCGATCGTCGTGGCAACTGTCGCACATAACCGTTCCGGTACGAATTGTATGTGGGAAAAATGCTTTCCACTCTGCCCCTAAAAGGCGGTTTTCCACCAGCGGGAATTCACCACCCCGCAGGTCGGAATAATAGCTAATAAATTGTGGTCGGATAGGGCTGTAGCGTTCCCGCTCATTGATCCCCAAGGGTGGCGCATCCTGTTTCCTCAAATAGGTTCTGAGCAGGTATTCACCTTTCAGGGGTGGGGTTTTAAAAGCTTTTTCCGCCTCCCGGTTATTGTGACCAAATCGCAGGTAAAAACTGCCATACTCCTGCGGTGCCCAGGCCGAATGACAGGCGTAACATTCCAGCTTGTCCATGTGCGCGGCGATCCCGTGTTCTATCACAGCAGGATCAGGCTGGTGACAACCTTCGCAGGTTTGCGCTGACTTCTTCCCAGCGATCAGGCTTTTCATCGAATGGCAGTCTTTGCACTCCATGCCCAGTTCGGCGTGCAGGTCCGGCCGCATTTTCAGCGCCCGCTCACCCAGGTGCTTGGGGCCGCGCTGATAGCGGGGATGGTCTTCCCGTGGCGCCCAGCCAAGATATTCACGACCGACGAAATAACCTTTGTGGCATGAAAGGCATTCTTCCTGGGTCGCACCCGCAATTTTGTGTCCGTTCCCGCCATGACAGTCGAGGCAATCAGCAACATGGCAGCTGTTGCAA
This sequence comes from Deltaproteobacteria bacterium, assembly GCA_026193235.1. Taxonomy (GTDB): domain Bacteria; phylum Desulfobacterota; class Desulfuromonadia; order Desulfuromonadales; family Geopsychrobacteraceae; genus JAPHSA01. The sequence continues at coordinate 3,300 of JAPHSA010000327.1, forward strand.
TTGTTGGCATAAAATTCCGGGTCAACCTGACTGAACGTTTGATCAACAAAATGCTTCTCTGCCTGGCGTGTTGTCATGGCTTGATCGAAAATTTGATCATATCCCTGATGACAGCTGGTACAACCATTTGCCCGCACTGCAAGTGAAGAAGGCTGTGGTGTCAAGGAGACATCTGCACCATGACAATCGGCACAGGCGAGTTTGCTGTGAACCCCTTCAAGCCGTATCTGACCTGAGGCCGCGACAGCAGTTAAAGGAAGCTCACTGCACAGCAGAATTAGAACGCTGAAGACAATCGTCCAAGGCATTATAATCAAGTTCTTTCTGATAAATCGGATCTTTGGGGTCATTATGACAGACCAGGCACAAATTGACCGCCATGATTTTTTGTACTTCATTGGTCACAAACGGCCGTGAGTTTTCACGTGTGATTGCTGAGAAAGCCTTCACTTCACCATAATTCATGGTGATGAATCCATCCAGTGGTTTCTCTTCTGACTTCTCACAGATTAAAGTTGCTTCAATGCTATCGTTTTCAACAACATGCTGCCCGAAACCAAGAAACGCCGGATTGGCATGACACTCACTGCAACCGATGGCTTTTGTTCCGGTATTGTGACCGAAAAATGGTGCAAAACGTAATTGCTGCTTCCCCTTGAAGATGGTTATGTACTCGTCCAGGATTTTCTCTCCTTGGGGATCGATCACGCTGACGAATGTCTGGCAGCCCGGAGTTACCGAAGAAATCTTTCCACGCTGGTTAAGCGCCAATGGGAAAGGATAGATCATGCGGTAATCTTCCGTTTCTGTAAACTGACCAGGTGTTTTCACACCCTTGATGTAATCAGTGCCGAGTTTTCGCTGGTCGTATTCTGTATGACAGCCATAGCATTGAACAACCGTTCGTGAATGGCAAGCATAACATTCCATTCTTTCATGCCCGATGATGGAGTGTTCAGGAGTTCCCGTAATCACCTTGCTTTCATGTAATTTACCGGTCCGCTTGGCTTGAACCCAGATCTTTTCTTCCTCAAGAAACACATTTGAGTATTTACGATCTTTGGATGTCAGCACCATACTATCGCCCTGCTTCATCCGTTTTTTGTAATGTGCCGACTCGCGTAATACCTCATCATTTTCTCGACTGATCTGCTCAACCCGGGGGCGCTCGGATATGCTCCCATGGCAATCCTCACAGGTGATCTCTGTCTGTTGATACATGTTTTCATAGGCATAGCCGTCACCCATGATGTCCCGTGAGGTGTGGCAGTCGATACATTCAAGGCCCTTCTCATGATGGATATCGGGCTGAATCCGGGTCGCATTGCGAACTCCACTGATAATATCGGGACCAGGTTCGCCATTTCGCGTCGGGACAAGACTGTTGTTGCCGTCGTTACGGCCTTCATAAGAAAGAGCGATTCGGCCGCTGCGATTGTGACAACGGACACAGACTTTGTTATCCGGCAGGGTTTCCATTTTATGGCTGGCAGAATGCGGCCATTTCCCTTTGACGGTTGGATCCTGTCCCTGATAGGTAGCATTGTCGTTGTATGGGAAGTGGCAGGCTCCACAACCGGAGGCATGGCTGCCAGTCCAGACCTGATTTGAGTCAACGCCGATGTGGCATAAGGAGCATGTCTTACGGTAGAGCTCTCCGGCCAGATTGTCGAGTTCCGCGACGGATTTCAGTTCCAACTGCTCGCCTGTTGCTGTCGCAACCTGCTCCTGGCGTGTCGCGTAGAGAGTACCGTCTTCTCCTTCCCAGGTCGCCTGAGCGTTTTTAATCATGCCGGTGTTGGTATACATCAGGTTGGCCCTGACCCGATCCAATTGGTAAGGGTGGCAGTTACCACAGGTCTTATCCCAATGTTTCGGGTCTGCAGGATTTTTCGGACCGTACATGTTCCGGTGTGAGGCCTTCTCATTGGACTCATCAGGATCGCCGCCATGACAGGAAACACATTCCATGTGGGTTTCTGACGCCAGCTCCAAGCCCTGATGGCAAGCTGCACAGGTTGACCCGTCTCCTGGCGTGCGACTGCATCCCGTCGCCACGGCCAGCAGGAAAATTAACAGAAAATAGAATGGTCTGGGTGTCTGTGTCGGCAACTTAATAAGCTCTTTTCAGGATGTTTTGATGAAGTTTAACACGGATGAAATTGGGAACAAAAAAAATACGGCTGTCGATCCTTTGCAAATACAAACCAGGATCGACAGCCGCTGAGGTGTTATGTGGTCGAATAAAGTAGATGTTATTCGCTCACGGTCACCTTTTGCGTGAATTCCTGCCAGATAAATGGATCACTCTGTTTGTTGCCATACGGCAGGTACCAGAGTTTGACGTTGATTTCAAGCGTGTTATCCATCAATTTACGCTCAATGATGCGATCGTTATCATCGTAGACATCTTCCGTGTAGAACGGAATCTCGAAATGTTCTTCAACCGTTTTCCCCGGGGGCAGCCCGGTATCGTTGATGATGCCACTCTTCTCGTAGGGACCACGACCCATTTCGTCACCGCGCCCGAATTTTTGCGGCATCGGCATGTAAATTTTTTCCTGGCTGTACAATTCATCACCTTCGCTGTCAACTGCACTTACCGACAGAACCAGTCGGTTAGGAGTCGGTCAGCCATCGGGGATGGCATGTCCGGTCCGGTTGGTCATTTTAACCTTGACGATCGCCTTCGGCGTCACCAGCCGTCCGTCACGCCATTTGGCGCCGTAAGCTTCAACCTCAAAATCGACCGCAGCGTCAGACATTACCTTTGAACGGTAGCTTTGCATGTCATGACCGAGGCCACTTTTTTCCATGTGGCATTCCTGACAGGTTTCGGTACCGCCTTCCGCAGTATAGGCCCAGAGGTAACTGCCATATGCTGTTGCGCACTGTGTCGGGTTATCAAGCTCGAAATTAGGTCCGAGCCCATGACACTGGCCACAGAAGATCGATTCGCCCATGATCGGGCTGACCTTGGCATGCGGATAGGCTTCATCATCATGGTCACCATCGCTTGAACCATACACGGTTCCAGCCTGAGGGTATCCATCGGTCCATTTATGGGTGATCGCCATCTTGTTATGACAGACCAGACAGTTGATATTCAGACTCAACAAAGTGTCTTTCATCTCGTTAAACTTGTCATCGTCATCATTGCGGTAGGCGTCCATCAACCCATAGATGTCGGCAATAAATTCTTTAGCCACAGCATCCGTGGCATCTGCCAGTTGGGGCAGGTGACACTTGGCACAACCCATCAGATGTTCGACTTCAACATCTTCAGGATTCTCTGCGCCCGAAAAAGCCCAGGACAGCACCCCGTTTTCCAGTGCGGTCTTCATGGTTGCTGCTGTTCTACCCGTTCCGTAGACAGAGCGGGAGTGTGCTGAGTTGGCCCATTCATCATGGATGTCTTCGTGGCAGTCGATACATCCGGTCGAGTCATACATGGCGACCAGTTCAGCGATCGTAGTGGCCTTGCCCTTTTTGCCGACGATCGTACCATCTTTACCTACACCTGCAGCAAAGGTGGTCGTCGCAATCAGGACAAAGGCCGCTGTGCAGGCCAAAAATGCCGTCAGCGTGATCTTTGTCATTTTCATATATTAATCCTCGATATTCTCAAAATGAATAACCCCGCCGCAAGCAGCGGGGTCATTGATATTCAATCCAGTAAAATCAGTTTTGTACTGGCTACCGACCCCGGTAGCCCATCTGATCAGGTTAGCAACCTTGCAGCATGCTTCCGCCACTCTTTTTAGGCGCACCTTTTGACTCGTCAGCTTCAATTTCGACTTTGGTGCCCACTTTTAGTTTTGCAGCCTTACCTTTGGTGATCTCAATTGTCACTGTCTTGCCTTTGACTTTGGTAACTGTGCCTTCGAGTTCAGCGGCAAAAGAAACCCCGGATAAACTGATGAACAGAACCAGTGCGGCCATTAGAGCAAATGTTTTTTTCATGATATTATCCTTTCTTTTAGATGGAATAAAATACCCCCCGGGGGGAGAGTTTCCCGGGGGGTAGGTTGTACATCAATGTACCTAGAAAATGACTTGAACTTGAGCGATGAAAGTATTTGTGTCTTCGACAGTTGCATCCTGATCGTAATCAAGGGCTGAATATTCAACCGTCACTTTCAGGTTCTGCCCACGCACATAGTAGTTAAAACCGCCTCCGTACATAGAGACTTCCTGATCGTAAACATCACCAAGTTTGGCAAATGACCAGCCTTCGGAACGAGCAAAGAGCTGTAAAGGCATGTTCGGCAGAAGATAGCCAACCTTGACATAGCCACCGTTCTTTTCACCGTTAACTCCAGTGACATCAGCATCCGGTGAACCATTTTTATAGGCATCCTCCAGATCATACTCAACATAGGCGCCAGACAGGGTGAAAGTTCCGATGTCTTCAATCGGGTATTCGGCGAAAGCATCCACGGTCCATGCGCTGTAATCGATTTCTTCACTGCCACCATAAGCAACGGCAGATTCCATCTGATAGGCAGCACCAATGGTCAGGACTTTTTTATTGCCCATGTAGGTGCCCTTGTAACCGTAACCTTTTTCAGGATCAAGCAGGGACACATGAACACGTGCAGAGAAACGTGGATTGGATTCGGGAGCAGAAAGCGAATCGTTGCGACCATTCATGGCATCAACACGATACTGGAACTTGTTGTCCATCAGGTTGCCCCAGAGAGCAACACCTTTGTCGCGGGTCGAGACGAAAGGTGCGCGGATCAGAGTCGAACGATCCAATGTTAATGGAGCTTCACAGGCTTCAAGGTTCTCACGGGTCAGGTTGTACTTAAATTTACCGACCCAGAGGTTGAGGCTGTCGTTCAGCTTGAAGCGAAACACTGCATCCAGTATCTGAAATTCACCGTCGGTTCCATCGGAGACTTCAAAAGGCAGGATGTTTCTGTCTTCGGTGTATTCAGTTTGCACATACAGGCCAAAACTATCGCCGTAAGCACCCATCAGGGCCAGGCGGTTACGCCTGAAGTTGAATTCTGTGGCGCTGTCATCACCGCTTGGTCCTGCTCCGGTATCACGATTGATGACCTGAAACTGGCCTTTGTAGTCCAGCTTCAGCAGGCCCTGGTCTTCATCACCAAAGGTCCAGGTGGGTCCGGCAAAGGCGGAACTTGCCAACAGGCAGAATGCCGCAGTAACGGTGCAGAGCATGGCTGCTTTCTTAAATACTGTCATACGAGTATCTCCTTTTAAAAGTACATAGTATTCCACCCCGTACTCTGACGGGGTGGAATACGAGTCAAGTTAATTTTGTTAACATCCGCCGCCGGAACCACCTGAGGAGGACGTTGCAGCTCCGCCTTCCGGCAGCGTGTTGTAATATTCCAGGTCTTCGATTTCGATGCTGTTGGCATCATCATCGTAGGGGCTCAACATTCCCTCTAAAATTCTGAGTCTCGGCTGTTCGATTAATGTACCGGGCGTCTCATAATTGTAATAGGGATCTTCGATCGTCACGCCATCAATATTCCCCGTGGTGAGAACATCCGTTGCCCATTCCGACAATTCCGCCGGCAGAGTGTAGTCGGCACTCGGAACGAGAGCAAGATCCACCTCATTGGTCAGGCTGCCCCATTGGCTCCAGGAACCATCGTAGACCATGACATCCCAGCCCAGAGTGACATCGATCGGCATGAATCCTTGAGCGGCCAGATTGCCTGCGCGGCAGTAGGTGATGATCGGCTTGCTGCCGTCAATTCCGAGAGCTTCCAGGGACGCTTGGATATTCGCGGCGCTTTCGATCTCACCGTTACGATCTGCACCAACATAAAAATCTGGAACCATGGAGGCTTGTTGCCCTCCCAAAATGGTCCCCTGGAAGATCGTATAGTCGGTAGCATCTTCGTCATTTGGACCGTCACCATCGCTATAATCGGCGAAGATCCCTCTAACTGCAGGGGTTGCTGAATTGGTCGCACCATAGGTGTTCAAAGGTACGGCAGAATCACCATCCACGCCCTTGATCAATTCATCGAGTGAGGCACGAACATCCGGGTTCATTGCAGGAAGGTCTCTGACGCTGAAAGTCGTTTCAGCCACAGCGGGAACAACAGTCGTTAGAGCGTATCCAGCAGCGGTCCAGGCTGCCTGGTTTCCTTGCAGTATTTTCAGCCTGTCTTTGGGAAAACCCCAATAACGGAAGTTGAAGTATAGGCGTCCTGGGTTACCACTGCCGGCAAACACGATGGTAGTCCGCTCATCAATCCCGAATTCACACAACAGGGCATCCATCGTCGGGCCGTCAAGGACCATGTTGCCACTGTAAACTGGTCCTTCCCAACGCTCCATACCGGAGACGCTCCAGTTCTGGGCCCCCGGGATGTGGCCAGCATCATAAGATCCACCGGCGGTAAGAATGACAACATTTTCGTAACTTTCATCATTGTTGACCAGACCGGCATCAACCCAAGCTTTGAGTGTGTCGGCATCAATCAGGACATTCTGGGTCTGCCCCGCGAGTGGCGCTGATTTTGTTGCTTGTGGTGCGTCATAGCTACTTCCACCGCCGCCACAACCCCAGAGCAGGAACGCCGCAGTAACAATAAGCAGCATCAGGCTCAGCTTGCTAAAACTTTTCTTGACCTCTCGAAACATAATACCTCCTTTGGCAGTTACAGGTTTTTTTACCTGCTTGTTAACTCTCTTAGAGAATTTGTCATCGAACTTATCCATAAAAGAGTGATCATTCTTTCTATATAGTTTCGATGGTAAATTACAGAACTTTAAGAGGGAGATCAAGTGATATTTTATGAAAAATTATGTTTTTTAGTGAACAAAAAAGAATAGTAATAATAGCTACTTAAAAGATAGTAAATGTTTAATATGATTAGATATTTATAGAGTCAGATGTAAGCATATTGACATGTTGAGAAGGAGGCTACCATATCTGTAAAAATTTCTTTGTATTTTTTGTGTGAGTCGATGATTTTGTGATGAGGTGAGGTATTCAGCAGCTGATTTACCGGCGGTTATTTTGCCGCAATGCTTGACCAGGCATTTTCGATCAGTTCATCGGCGATATCTTGAAGTGGTTGCTTAAGGAATCCCTGCAGGCGTAGATCAGCTGCACGAAGAATGACGCCTGTGTAGGAAATAGCGGCGGTAAGATTACTTCCTGGTTTGATTTCACCCAAAACAACCCCACTATCGATAATTCTCTGCACCTCTGTGAAAGCATCACTGGAGCATAAAGGGAGGAGGAGTTTTGAGCGGATTTCTTTGCGCACCGACAGCATGTATTCCATCATTTCCGAATCTTCTTCAGTGATCTCGAAAACCAGTTCGGCAAAAGCCTTCAATTTTTCTTGAACGCTTTTTTTGTTGGCTAACCGTTCTGAAAATAGTTCCATAAACTGCTGGAGAGTTTTCTGATAAACGGTTTCTGCTAATTTCTCTTTATTGCCAAAATGGAGATAGATTGCTCCGACGCTGACTCCCGATTCTTTAACAATTTCCGGGATCGCGACACCGCGATAGCCCTTTTCAACAAACAGCTTACGAGCCGCATGAATCACCAGATCCATTTTCTTTTGCGGATTTATGTTGCGTTTTTCCATTGAAAATAGCCTTTTAGAAAAAATCGGATCGGAGGCGTACTAAATCATTCATCAAGTAAATGAGCGGGAAACGCTATCACCGAGATTTACTCCTGTCAACTTCAGTCTTTTAATATATATGGCTAGTTTGATCTTAGATTTAGAGGCTTTTTTTTCCTCGACGGCCAAGGTATGCTGAAAAAACTTTAGTCGCTGAGTTTTGATTGATGACACCAGCTTCAATTGTTTATGTCCTGCGCTCAGGCGGCTAAACATACAGGGAAATTTGAATGTACATTGAATATTTCGGGCTCAATGAAAAACCATTTTCTATCGCTCCGGACCCACGCTATCTCTACATGAGCGAGAGTCATCAGGAAGCGTTGGCGTATCTTCTCTACGGATTGCAAACCGAAGGTGGATTTGTCCTGCTCACCGGTGAAATCGGCACTGGGAAAACGACACTCTGCAAATGTATGTTTCAGCAGGCGCCAGCTGAGATCAATTTTGCCTTTATTATAAATCCCAAAGTTACCGCACTAGAACTGCTTGAGACTGTTTGCGATGAATTGTTGATCAAGAAAACTGAACATTTATCAAAAAAGAACATGATCGATAGTATTAACAAGTATTTGCTTCAAATCAATGAGCAAGGTCAGAAGACAGTTATTGTTATTGATGAAGCACAAAATCTGACGGGTGATGTTCTTGAACAATTACGCCTTTTGACAAATCTTGAAACCAGTCGGCATAAATTGCTCCAGATTATTTTACTTGGGCAACCTGAGCTGCGGGAGTTGATCCGCAAGCCGGAATTGAGTCAGTTATCTCAGCGCATTACTGCTCGATATCATCTCGGTCCGCTGAGTAAGGAAGATACAGCTCTCTACATTTTACATCGCGTAAATGTCGCTGGTGGCGAAAAGGCGCTCTTTACTGCTGGAGCGATTCAATTAATTTATAGGTTGACTGGTGGAGTGCCCCGCTTGATCAACCTGCTTTGTGATCGGGCGCTCCTTGGTGCCTATACTGAATTGGAAGATCAGGTCACCCGGCGGATTGTTAAGCAAGCCAGTAAAGAAACCTTTGATTTGCAATTGAAAAGTCACAAGTCATGGTGGTTGTTAGCGGCGACAGTTTTGGTCTTGATATTTGTTTTTGGCTCTGTGCTGATCACACCCGATTTTGAAGCCAAACTCCCCGCGTTGGAAAGTTCAACGGAGCAAGTTTCTCAATCGGCATCAAGCCCCAAGTTGGAGGAGACTGTTTTGTCGCCCCCTCCAATTGTACAGGAAAGCCCTGATTTGGAACCATTGCCTGCAATATGGCCGACAAAACTGGGCTTTGGGAATAGCTTTGATGGCATTTTTAGCGAACTTGCAGCACTCTGGATGCTTGACTATCCCGTTGGCGAGAGTGAGCCATGTGCTTTTGCAAAAACTAACGGGCTTAGATGTCTTAAGAAAAACGGTAGCTTTGAGAGTGTCAAAAGTTTAAATCGGCCGGTTATTCTAACCCTTTACGATGACCAGGGCCGTCCATTTTATACTCTCCTGTCAAAATTAAACGGTCATAGAGCTTTATTTACGGCCGCTGAAAAACAGATTGAACTTGATGCTGAGGTTCTGGAAAATCGCTGGTTCGGTGAATATTTCCTTTTGTGGAAGACCCCGGCCGACTTTTCCGGATTACTCTTTCCCGGCCAGCAATCCGAAATGATTGGCTGGCTGGCTTCAGCGCTTGAGCGACATGGCCTATATAAGGTTGATGGCGCTGAAAAAAAGTTAGAAGGGGCCCTGCTTGGTGCGTTAAAGCGTTTCCAGTTCATCTCCAATCTGGCGCCTGATGGTGTTTTGGGAGCGCAAACAATTATTCAACTTAATCGTGGCATTGACACCCCAGGCCCAAGACTTTACGAGGGAGACAACGGCTGATGTCCTTTATCCTCAATGCACTCAGAAAGGCTGAGAATAAAAGTTTCGCAAGCGACAGGGTGAAAATAAAAAAACAGGTTCTAGTCCTGAGGCAGCGGACAAGGAGAAAGAACTTAAAAATTTTGTCGCTGATCACTGTCCTTCTAGTAACTTTATTCGGCGGATGGTTATTAGGTCAGATGCGAAATCCTCTACAGGACAATCCCGCTGGTTTAACGGCAAGTCAGCCTGTTTCGAACGATAAAAAAGTCGTGCCTGCCAGCAAAGAATCCTTTTTAGAAAAAAATGAGCTGGTGGATCATTCGAACAGGGCTGGAGAAATGCTGCTCAACGATCATCTCCGTGGTAGTGATGATAAAAGAAATCAAGAAACTGAAACCAAGGCTGTCAATCCGCCTATTCCTGTCAGAGTGGCGGCAGTGCCGATGGAGGAAAACATCCTAAAAGAAACACCAGTTGCTCCTAAACAAGCTGAAACAAAGAGTGTGGTGGAGGAATCTTTGCAGAACTATCTGGACCTGCCTTTTTTGATGAAACAACAAATGCCACAATTGAAAATATCATTGCATTACTATAGCTCGAATCCGGCAAGACGAATTGTTCGCATTAATGGAAATATTTTGCATGAAAATGATAGCATCGAGGATGGGTTGACTGTTGAGGAGATCAAACCAACAACAGCAGTTTTGCTTTATGATGGTGTTTTATTTGAGTTGAACGCCCCTGGAGGGTAATTTTTCAAAAGACTCTTGCGGGGTTCAAAAAGATATTCCAGGAAAATACTCAAGCGAATTTTAAGTTATCTCCTAGTAAATTGATATGATACGCTGTCGGCGTTTTGATGGGAGTTGTCTGACTCAACGAAAGAGATGATGTGCCCGTCACACCGTTGCAATGATGCGTAAAAAAGGCTTTTAAGTTCCGATGTTCATATTTTATCAGAAATACTATCTGCAAATTAATTTGTTCATGGTGGCGCTGTTCGGGTTGGCCTGCGGCTTGTTGGGCGGAGCACTGCTTGACGTAAATATTCCCTGGGATCTGGGCAACGAAAAAAACACACCAACTCAGGCTTTGGAACAGCGAAAAGCTGTCACATCTGCAGATCTCGATCTAATTTTACAGCGAAATCTTTTTGACCCTTCTGCTCGTTCCAGTGCTGTTGCTGTCAGTTTTCGAACAGGGGAGGATCAGGCCCTTGATGGCGAAGACGCGGCCACCAAGAACCCCGCTCCTGGTAACAGAATCCTTCTTGGTACGGTCGTTGCCGGAGATGAGTCGCTGGCTCTGATGCAGACAGATGGGAAATTTACTATCTACCACCTGGACGAAGAGCTTCCTGATGGGGGAACAATTGTAAAAATTTCAAGAAATACTATCCAAATCAGAGAACCGGATCAAAGTTTGACCGATCTCGAAGTCCCCGCAGAAAAGAGTGCAAAAACGACATCATCAGCGAGGATTTCAGCCAGGGGCAATAGCTTGAATTCGTTGGCAAAAGATGCCGGGATTAAGCAGTTGGATGACAACCGCTGGGTTGTGTCCCAGAGCACGGCTGAAGCAACGCGAGAAAATCTTCCCGTTGAGCTGCGTTTGGCACAACTGCAACCGCGGATGACCAATGGTCAAACAGATGGATTTATTATCCGCCGACTTAAGCGAACATCAATTTTACATAAATTAGGACTTAAGCGTGGTGACGTTATTCAAAATGTCAACGGGATTCCACTTAATGGCCCAGAAGCCGGGCTTCAAGTCTTTCAGCAACTTCGCGAGGCAAGACAAATTGATTTAGCGGTCGAACGCAAAGGTGAAGCGATGACCTTTTCTTACGAACTTAATTAGGAGAATTGCTCAGTGAATTTTTTAAAAATCTGCAATATTTGGGTCTTCATTGTTGCTCTGATTTGTCTCTCAGGTGGCCCGCTTGTGAACGAATCCTGTGCTCAAACTCCTAACGAAGATCGTATTTCATTAGACATCAAGGATATTGAGTTAACCGAACTGATTAAAACAATCAGTGAGTTGACGGGGAAAAACTTTCTATATGACGATAATGTTAAGGGGAAAGTCACCATCATAACGCCTGAAGTGATGACCCTTGATGAGATTTATCAACTCTTCCTGACCGTCCTTAATGTCAAAGGCTATACTCTTATTCCTTCGGGGAAAATGAATAAAATTGTTTCGGTTAAAAATGCCAGTCAGGAAAATCTTCCATTACGATACTCCGGCTCAGGTATTGCGACTGAACAGTATATTACCCGCCTGGTACGGCTCGATTATCTTGATGTCGACACTGTGGCAAAATCGGTGCTTGCACCACTGATGCCTGCAACTGGGAATATCATTGCTTATCCAAAAACCAACACCTTGATTCTGACAGAAAGTGCCGCCACTATTGAGCGTTTGGTCAAAATATTGAAGCAGCTGGATCTGCCTGACTTATCAGGGGATCTGGTCGCTTTCCAATTAAAGTATGCGGATGCCAAAGAAGTTGCTGATATCTGCACTGAAGTCCTTTCGGAAAAAACCATCACTACCAGAACAGCCAAGAAAAGCAATCTTTCAATATCTGCAAGCACTAACAGCAAAATTATTCCCTATGCCCGTACAAATTCTCTGATTGTGTTGGCAGATGAGGAAAGTTTAGAGAAAATTAAAAGTTTATTGCCCTTGTTGGATCGTGAAATCTCAGAAGAAAAATCTAACATCAATATCTATAGTCTTGAGAACGCTGATGCGACAACTTTGGCGGAGACCCTCAACCAAATTTTGACCGGGATAAAAGCAGAAATAAAAACACAAGTCAAAGGGGCCAAAGATAACACAAATAACACAACGCCTTTTTCTTCAACTCCCGTTACCATTACGGCAGATAAGCCAACAAACTCTCTCGTTATTAATGCTCAGTTTGCCGACTACAATGTTCTTAAAAAGGTCATCAAAGGGTTGGATATTAAAAGAAAGCAGGTTTACGTTGAAGCTCTCATCCTGGAAGTTTCCATGGCGGCAACACGTGAACTTGGTGCCTCTCTTTCTGGTGCGGTTGATCTGGGCAGTGACAGTCTGGCTTTCGGTACCAGTAATCTTAATACCGGAGCTGCAAATTTAGGCAGTCTGGCCAGTTCCAGTTCCGGTGTCCC
>JAPHSA010000202.1 GCA_026193235.1 Deltaproteobacteria bacterium
CAGAAGGCAAGGGTGGGGACTTTTTGAATCGGTTCGTTAGCTAGGAGAAACAGGATGGGTGCGCTCGGGAAAAGTCTTCCTTATAGCCCTTGGGGATACGCACCTCTAGCACTGGAATTGTGCATTGGTGTAAGACCTTCAGGGTGATGGTGCCGAGCATCACATCAGATAAAACTGAATGACGATCTGAGCCCATAACGATCTGATCGATCTTGCGCTTTTGTGCCTCTTCTGCGATGGCCTGATTGGGAGGCCGCCTCACGACAGTAATACTGGCGACCAACTTGACTTCCACTGGAAATAGATTACTTTTTAACAATCAACGTTCGACATTACGGATGTTTAAGGTAACCCTTTCTAGACGGAGGCTCCAAATTATGATGAGAGTTATTACGCGACTGGTGTGTTTGTTGGGGGTAGCTGTTTTTCTAATGACTGGCGTGGCCAACGCCGAATCCAAAAGCAAACTTGATGAGGTTCTTAAACGAGGCAAATTGGTTGTCGGTACCGGCAGCACTAACGCGCCGTGGCACTTTATGGACAAGGACACCAAGCTTAGCGGCTTTGACGTTGATATAGCAAAAATGATTGCAAAAGCCCTTTTTGACGATCCTGAAAAAGTTGAGTTCGTAAATCAATCAGGTGATTCACGTATTCCAAATTTGACCACGAACAAAGTAGATATTACTTGTCAGTTTATGACCGTTACCGGCGGGCGAGCACAACAGGTTGAATTTACCATCCCCTATTATCGTGAAGGTGTTGGTCTGCTTCTAAAAGCTGGGGGCAAGTATAAGTCCTACGCAGAATTGAAAGCGGCAGGCAGTAAAGTTGTCATCTCGGTATTGCAGAACGTTTACGCTGAAGACATGGTTCATCAGGCGCTACCTGCTGCCAAAGTTGATCAATACGATAGCGTCGATCTTATCTACCAGGCCTTAAATTCTGGACGTTCCGACGCTGCGGCGACGGATCAGTCGGCCTTACGCTGGTTCATGAAACAGAATCCTGATCGCTACGCTGACGCCGGGTACGGCTGGAACCCACAAACCTACAGCTGCGCAGTGAAACGTGGCGACCAAGTGTGGTTGAACTTTGTCAACACCGCTTTGCACGAAGCCATGACCGGAGTCGAATTTGGCGCCTATTCAGCCTCGTTTGAGAAGTGGTTTGGTGTTAAATTGGATCCACCGCAAATCGGCTTCCCGGTAGAATACAAATAATTAATTCTAGTCTTATCGTCGAAGGCCATAAGCATGGATTATCGTTTGGATTTTGCTGTTGTCTGGAGGAGTTTTGATCTCCTTTTGTCGGGGTTGGGGCTGGGCTTGGCTTTGGCCGTTGTCTCGATCTTCATCGGCAGCTTTATTGGCTTGATTGCAGCCTTCGCGATGCTCTCCAAAAATAAATTGTGGCGCGGGATCGCCGTGATGTATGTCACGGCGATCCGCAATACCCCCATTCTGGTCCTGATTTTTTTTACTTTTTTTGCGCTGCCACAATTTGGTCTGCGTCTGGGAAAAATTGAGTCCTTTGTCTTCACCCTGACATTGTACTCGGGGGCCTACCTGACCGAAGTTTTTCGTGGAGGACTCATCGCTTTACCGACAGGGTTGCGTGAGGCCGGCCTGGCGATTGGTCTTACAGAATGGGGCACGAAAAAAAATTTGCTGATTCCGGTGATGATTCGCAATGTTCTGCCCGCCCTCAGTAATAATTTTATTTCTCTGTTTAAGGATACCTCTCTTGCAGCGGCGATCGCTGTCCCCGAGCTGACGTTTTACGCTCGACAGATTAATGTTAACTCTTTTCGCGTGATTGAAAGTTGGACCGTAGCGAGCTTGATGTATGTTTTTGCCTGTTATTTCATTGCTGCTGGGTTAAGGCTGTTGGAACGGAAACTGGCCATTCCCTGAGACACGAGTTGTGCCTATGGATTTATCCTTGTTTTTGCATGAGATGTGGAACGCCCGTGGGGCCATTTGGGATGGCTTCCAGATGACTGTGTCCATTTCTGCTCTTGCGATTTTTTGCGGCACAATACTTGGGGTTTTTGTAGGGCTGGCATTGGTTTATGCCTGGTTACCAGTTCGTCTCATCGTCAGGGGTTATGTCGATTTTATTCGTGGGACCCCGGTTTTTGTTTTGGTTCTTGCTTCCTATTACATTCTTTCAGGGATCGGCATTCAACTGACTGCGTTTCAGGCCGGGGTACTCGCTATTACCGCTTTTTGTAGTACCCACGTCGGCGAAATGATCCGGGGAGCCCTAGCAGCTATCCATCGAGGGCAAGTGGAAGCCGCTATGGCTATTGGGTTGACCTTTCGCCAGACATTTCAATATGTTTTAATGCCTCAGGCACTGCGGCAGATCTTGCCGACCTGGGTCAACGCAGCGACCGAAATGGTCAAGGCATCGACCTTGCTCTCGGTTATTGGCGTCGCCGAGCTGTTACTGGTGACTCAACAGATCATTTCTAGAAACTTCCTGAGCCTCGAATTTTACTTTCTGGCGGGTTTCATCTATTTCGTAATTGATTTTTCCATAGAACGCTTGGGGCGTTTCGTGGAGAAAAAAGTCGCCTATAGTTAACCACTCTGCGGAAGCGCTGATTTTGATTTTCTATTCGGCGTTGTTAAAGTCGAGGGCCCAGTTGCTGGGTCGCACACCAGAGAGGAAATGGATGAAGCATTATGGCTGATCCACTGCTGGTCATCGAGAATGTGCATAAAAAATTTGGTGAACTAGATGTTCTTTCAGGAGTGGATCTGATCGTCGATCGTAGTGACGTGGTCTCTATTATCGGTTCGAGTGGTTCCGGAAAGACAACTCTGCTCCGCTGTATTAACCTTCTGGAAGATTTCCACGAAGGGCGCATTCTGATTGATGGTGAGCCGATCGGGTATATGCTGAAAAACGGCAAGCGGCAGCGGCTTCCGAAATCTCTGATCGCTCAACATCGGGCACTCACAGGCATGGTCTTCCAGACATTTAACCTGTTCCCTCATTTAACCGCGCTTAAGAATGTGACTTTGGGGCTGTTAAAAGTCCGTAACCTTAAAAAGGAAGAAGCGACAGAGATTGCCCGGCATTGGCTGGACCTGGTTGGGGTGCTTGATCGGCAGGACCATTATCCCGGCCAGCTTTCTGGGGGACAGCAGCAGCGGGTCGCCATTGCCAGAGCGATTGCGATGAACCCGAAACTGATGCTGTTTGATGAGGTGACATCGGCGCTTGATCCGGAACTGGTAAATGAAGTGCTGAATGTCATTAAAGACCTGGTCTCTGATGGCATGACCATGCTGCTGGTGACGCATGAAATGCGTTTTGCCTATGATGTGTCCACGAAGGTTATTTTTATGAATGAGGGCAGGATCGCCGAACAGGGTCCTCCCAGTGAATTGTTTAATAATCCGCAATCAACCCGGCTTGCCGAATTTATCCAGAATAGTACGTTCTGATTTCGGCAGGCCACCACTACAAATGAAGGAGATTCTATGACCATTAAACGTCACGGCAGCGTCCAAACCGGTGCCGGCGGTGCCAGCCTTCCCTTTGCCCGGGCCGTTGAGGCCGACGGCTGGCTCTATGTTTCGGGACAGGTGGCGCTGGTGGATGGCCAGGTGACTCCCGGCGGCATTGTCCCCGAGACCCACCAGGCCATCCAAAACCTGGTGGCTATTTTAAAGGAAGCGGGGTACAGCACCGAGCATGTCGTTCGCGTCGGGGTCTGGTTGGATGATGCGCGTGATTTTGGCGCCTTCAACGCTGTTTATGCGGAATATTTTGGGGACCATCCGCCGGCGCGGGCCTGTGTCCAGTCTTCCCTGATGATCGATTGTAAGGTCGAGATTGATTGTGTCGCTTACGACAAGGGTAAAGTCTGAGTTCAAGAGGCAGGCTGCCTCTTTGCCAACAGCATGTGGCTCGGCATACGGGATGACCCCGGCAGCTGGTTTCCGTAAATAACGGAAGCATTAACGAATCGAGTTATAACTCATGCGATCTC
The DNA here is from genome assembly GCA_026193235.1 of Deltaproteobacteria bacterium. Classification (GTDB taxonomy): domain Bacteria; phylum Desulfobacterota; class Desulfuromonadia; order Desulfuromonadales; family Geopsychrobacteraceae; genus JAPHSA01. The sequence goes on from JAPHSA010000202.1 coordinate 4,010, forward strand.
CTGAAAAACAGCTTCAGGCCTTGGGCTTCATTTTGCCGCAGGTGCCAGTTCCCGTAGGCAATTTTTCCCCCTTTGTCCGGCACCACGATTTGCTGTTTCTTTCCGGACAGGGCCCGCTGCTTGAGGACGGTTCCCTTGCACAGGGCAAGGTCGGGGTTGATGTTTCAATGGAGCAGGCCTATGTGCATGCGCGCAGGACCGGTCTGGTCCTGCTTGCAGCCATGCGTGAAGCGCTTGGATCCCTGGATCGCGTCGAGCGGATCGTCAAAATCCTTGGCATGGTCAATGCCTCCCCTGATTTTTCCGATCACCCCGGGGTGATCAATGGTTGCTCTGATCTCTTTGTCGAAATTTTCGCTGACCGCGGTCGTCACGCGCGATCAGCGGTGGGGATGGGTTCTTTGCCGGGGGGAATCACTGTCGAAATTGAGGCCATCGTCGCGGTGCGATTGGAATAGGACAATGAAAAGCGAGAATATTTTCAAGCGCTATGGGTTGACGCCAGTAATTAACGTGTCTGGAACAATGACTGGTCTGGGCGCAGCACGTGTCGTTCCCGAAGCAATTCAGGCCGGGGCTAACATCCAGCCCTGTGCTGTGCGGATTGATGAACTTCAGGCAAAAGCGTCGCAGGTTATAGCACGCGTCACGGGTGCTGAGGCTGGTTTTATCACCGCATGTAGTGCTGCAGGAATAAGCCTGGGTGTCTGCGCCTGTATGACGGGAACAAACCTCAACCGAATTGAATGCCTTCCCCATACCGAGGGGCTGGCCAATCACATTGTTATTCAGTCCGGCCATTTGATCAACTACGGAGCGCCGATCAGTCAGGCGATCCTCTTGACCGGAGCCGGTGTCGTTCCGGTCGGTACGGCCGCACTCGCCAATATTTATAACCTTGAAGATTCCCTGGATGAAGACACTGCTGCGGGGCTTTTTATTGTTTCGCATCATGTGGTTCAAGAAGGCCAGATTGCGTTGGCCGATTTTATTGCCGTTTGCAAGGACCGCGGGGTTCCGGTGATCGTGGATATGGCGAGCGAGTATGACCTTCAGGGGCCCCTGAGATTGGGAGCCGACCTGGTGATTTACAGCAGCCATAAGTTTCTCGGCGGTCCGACGGCCGGGATTGTCGCGGGCCGCAAAGACCTGGTCCGGGCCGCCTATCTGCAGAACAGAGGGATTGGTCGCCATATGAAAGTTGGCAAGGAGGGGATTTTCGGGG
>JAPHSA010000286.1 GCA_026193235.1 Deltaproteobacteria bacterium
AAAACTATTGTTTGTTCCACCGCGTCTCTGCCGCAACATTATAGAAGTTTTGCAGGATATTGGTTTTGTTGCGGAAAACTGTTCTCTCAGTGGGCGTTGCCAGTATCAACTTGGACGTGACGCTGAAAGTCTCAGTCTGGCGGAGGTGGTCAAACAACTTCGGGACCATGGTGAAGAGGCGCTATATCTGCATCCCCACCCACAAACTTCAATTGCACTGGCAACATGTCGGAAGTTGGAGGATCTGGTCAGGGTCGGTTTAGACGGCGTGACTTTGAAAGATCTGGTTGTCCATTGCCATGAACAGGACGGGTTGGAGGCTATTGATGGAATTCTAAGCCCTGAGGTGAATCATCAACAGGCATAGTTTTCAGAGAGATATGTCCATTCAGCATTTCGGCATAAGAAAACTGGTTGATCCAGTCGCCTAACGCGATAACCTTAACTCCATGGTCTTCATACTCGAGCGGATGATGGTAATGACCGCAGACGACAATCTGGGCTTCACTGGCCGGCTTTTTTTCGACAAAAGAGGTCAGGTAATTTGACGGATCTCGATGGTATGCCTGTGGATTGTTTTTGGGACTCTTGTTCGCCAGCCACAGAGCAAACGCCCAGATCAGATCAGGATGAATAATGCGTGACAGGATTTTAACCGGCCAGCTGCGCCAGAAGGAACGCAAGCGCTGGTAGCCTGGATCCGGGTTAAGCAGGTCACCGTGACAGATCAGGATTCTCTTGCCGTCCCATTCGAGACTTTGCTGATCAGGAATGACCGTACAATTGAGATTATCTGTGAAATAGGGGCCCATATTAAAATCATGGTTCCCTTCAACAAAGTAGAGTTTTGTTCCGGTTTCTTTTAGTTGCCGGAGTTTTTCCAGCAACGGGACATAGGCACTAAAAACAAGATGTTTATAGCCCAGCCAGAATTCGAAGATATCACCGAGTAAAAAAAGTGCATCCAGATCTTTTTGCTGGTTGAGAAAATTGAGTAAAAGTTGGTAGTTTCTGTCCTGTGGGTCGCGCAGGTGGGCATCTGATAAAAATATGGCTCTCATGCCCGCGACTATAATGAGCCGGGGTGCGGATGTCAATTTTTCTGCTCATTTTTGAAAGGAGAATTTTATGGAATATCCAATGATTCACATCTGTTATCGCGTGATGAACCTGGAAGCTACGGAGCAGTTTTATCGCGATGCTTTCGGCTTTGAAATATCACGCAAAAAAGACTATCCGGAAGGACGCTTTACCTTGAGTTATATGACATCGGCCGGGCTGCCTTTTGAGCTTGAACTGACTTACAATTATGATCAGTCGGAACCTTATGTAATTGGCAACGGCTATTCTCACCTTGCTGTTGCTGTGACCGATCTGGAATCCTCCCACCAAAGGCATACTGAAATGGGTCTGGTTGTTTCCCCGCTTAAAGGACTGACAGCCGGGCAGCCACGCTTTTATTTTGTCTCTGATCCCGATGGCTATCGGGTTGAAGTTGTTCGCCGGACCTCACTGTAAGGGAGCAAGACTATGAGTACAGATGACCTTTTAGAAAAAGGGATACGTGCCCTGGAAGCCGGAGACCCCAAAAGTGCAACCCAGTGTTTTCAGCAGGTCCTTGATCTTGAACCATCACCAGAAACCTGGTTACTGCTGGCCGAAGCGCAAATTGAAAATGATATGTTTAACAAAGCCTATGCAAGCCTTGATGCGGGTTTGGAACTGGAACCAGGTCATGTGGATCTTTTGTTTGCGTTGGGGGATCTCTATCTCGAAGATAACAAAAATGCTGACGCAATCATGACCTATCAGAAAATTATTGATCTTGATCCTGAGGACGTCGATGCTTGGGTTTGTAAGGCGATGGCTTATGTCAATAACGATGAACTGGAGGTTGCTGAAAAGACCTGCCGCCATGCCTTGGAGAGGGACCCTGATTGTTCTTTCGCTCTAAATGCTCTTGGTGATATCCAAGTTGTTCAAGGAAATCCCGAAGCAGCTATTCAAAGTTATGAACGGGCTGCTGAACTGGATCCACAGGATCCGCAGCCCTTCCTCAATTTAGCGGAGCTTTTTTACGATGCCGAAAAGCTTGAGGAAGCGGAAGCTTACTGCATTCGAGGTCTCGAGCTTGACGCCAGTGTCCCGGCCGGATACTTGACTCTGGGAAATATTTATCTGGATCTGGATCGGACCCAAGAGGCAATAGAGAATTACCAGCAATTTTTACGTTTGGAAAAAAGCCCTGCAGCCAAGCAGATTCGTGATGAGGTTGCCGCTGTGATTGAGGGTTTGACTTGAGTTTTGAAATCAGCCCCCGGTATTTATTGGTTCGTCAATGAGCTTACGTGGAGAAATCCGTAATTTTATTCTCATCCTGTTGGGCTCGTTAGCTCTAGCTTTTGGGATTGTCCTCTTTCTCGCCCCCAACAGGATTGCCACGGGCGGAACCCCGGGGATGGCAATCCTGTTGAACTTCCTTACAGATCTGCCGATCGGCATTTTAATGTTGCTGATAAATCTCCCCCTTCTTGTCGCCGGTCTGAAGGTTCTCGGCAAATCTTTCGCGCTGCGCTCGGTTGTCGCGATTATTCTTTGTTCACTGTTTGTCGATGTGTTTGGCGGTATATTAAAATTCCAAGCCCTTAGCCAGAATACTCTACTGGCAACCCTGTACGGTGGGATCGCCGTGGGTACCGGGGTTGGATTGATCTTGCGGGGCAACGCCTCAGCTGGGGGGACAACGATTATCGCCCGGATTGTGGCAGCTCGCAGTCAATTCAAACCAGGTCAGGTGATTCTGGTTTTTGATGTTTTTATAATCATCGCGTCCGGCTTTGTCTTTCAAGATATTGAACGGGCCCTCTGGAGTTTGATCAGTATCTATGTCACGGCCAAGTGTATTGATACAATACTAACAGGAACATTGTCAGAAAAAGTTGTACATATTGCCTCAAATCGGACCGCTCTGCTCAGCCAGAAAATTATTGAACATTTAGGTCAGCAAGGTACAATTCTTTCCGGCACCGGTTTATACCTGGATGAGCAGAAAACCCTGATTTTTGTCACTGTTGAAGCTAGGCGCATCACAGTATTACGCGATATTATCCGTGAAAATGACCCTGATGCCTTCATGGTTGTCATGGATGCGGCCGAAATGCTTGGCCGTGGACATGGAATTTAAATCCTCTCTGGTTGAATTATGGGAATTGCAGCAGACATCGTTATCATTGTTATTGCGGCTCTGATCGGGGGCCTTATCGCGCAAAAGCTGCGCCAACCCCTGGTTCTGGGTTATATCCTGGCAGGGGTACTGATTGGACCTTTTTCTGCCGGTGTCACTGTTTCCGATGTGCATCAGGGGGAGAAACTCGCTGAGATTGGTGTTGCCCTTTTGCTCTTTGCGTTGGGGCTGGAGTTTTCCCTG
>JAPHSA010000144.1 GCA_026193235.1 Deltaproteobacteria bacterium
GAAATCGCCTACAACGCGACATTCATGGCCTTGTTATGGGACGGAGTTGCAACCAGAAACGCCAAACTTCTCAACCAGGGAATCCGCCATTTGCCTGACAAGCTGGATCGAGCTACCTGGCTGAACTACGTGCGTTGCCATGACGACATCGGCCTCGGCTTCGATGATCGGGATATTCTGCTCTGCGACTACGAACCGGCTCAGCACCGCAAGTTTCTGGTCGACTACTTCACCGGAAAGTTTAGCGATTCGTTCGCCCGCGGCCTCCCTTTCGGACAGAACACTAAAACCGGCGATACCCGCATTTCTGGTTCTCTCGCTTCGCTGGTCGGGCTGGAGCACGCGCTGGAGTGCGGGGACAACCCAGCGATTGCTGATGCGATCAAGCTCATCCTGCTGCTGCACGGCATGATCATGGCTTTCGGCGGCATCCCTCTGCTCTACTATGGGGATGAAATCGGTACCCTCAATGATGATTCCTATCGTGACGATCCCTACAAAAAAGGGGATACCCGCTGGGTGCACCGGCCTTCGATCGACTGGGATAAAGCTGAGCGAAGAAACACACCAGGAACCGTAGAGTACGAAATTTTCAGTGCCTTGAAACGGATGATCGCGGTTCGAAAGGAAATTAACGTCTTTGCCGACTTTAACAATCGTGAGTTAATCGAAGTTGAAAATCCACATTTGTTCGTGTTTGGTCGTTATCATTTGCACCAATCTAACGAGCAGGTCCTGGTGGTGGCCAACTTCAGCAACAGGCCACAGCACCTCAACTTGGAAGACTTGGGAACCTGGGGGGCGCAATATCGTCCTCTGGTGGATCTGTACCGCGGCGAAAGCCCGGACATTTACAAAAACAGCTTGGTGATCCCAGGGTTCGGGTTTTACTGGCTGAGAGCGGGGTAGATCCTTATCAGAGTCAGACTTGGCAGCCGGAGTCTCTGGGACTTCGCCCGCCTCAAATTAAAGCTATTTGCCCTCCGCCGCCACGAGCAATCGATTTAGTGTTGAATCATTGATGCTTTGAGTGCTTTTGAATACATATGCCTCCTGACTGCCCCAGCTCTTATATTGGCTTGAGTTCAGTTAGGGGCAACAACAATTCTGACACATGGGAATTTCGTATCTCTTTAGGATTTTTGATGGGCATTATGCACTGTGTTGACCGGGAAAATTTCAACTGTATGTTCCTATTTTTACCGCGGTTTCGTTCTCAAGTTAACGAACCATTTTCAGCAATAGGTCCAAATAGAAGTATTTTAACTGTGCCCGCTGAAACCCTTCATAAAAGCAAACAAATTGACACAACTGGCTAAGCCAAAACCACCCGGTTGCGCCCGTTCTGTTTTGCCTGGTAAAGAGCGTTGTCAACCCGTTTGAGCAGCATATCGATACTGTCATCGCTACGGAGTTCAGCCACACCCAGGCTTACGGTCAATGCCCCGATACCCTTGAACTGTTCCGTTTCGACTTCCAATCTGATCCGCTCGGCAAATGGTCCCGCTTCATCCAGCTGCGTGGCCGGCAAGAGAATAACAAACTCCTCACCTCCCCAGCGGATTAATAAATCACCATGACGGATCAAACCGCGGATTAACCGGGACAACTGCTGTAAGACTAGATCACCAACGCTATGACCAAACTGATCGTTAACCCGCTTAAAATGATCGATATCGAGCATAATCAGTGAAAACGGTGCCTGTTGATCTGTAGCACGCTGGTGTTCATGGGTGACAACTTCGTCAAACTTGCGCCGGTTATAGGTTTCCGTCAAGGTGTCCGTTACTGCCAGATGTTCAACCTGCTTCAGACTCTCATTGAGTTGAGCAGCAAGATCACCCACTTCAATTAACGCCCGATTGAGTTCCCGCGTCCGCTCCTCAACCCTGTCTTCCAGCTGATCTTTTGCTTTTAACGTTTCCTCTTCAGCAATCCGTCGCTGTTGATTTTCAGCACCGATGCGGGTCAGCAGGTTAAAAAATCGAACAAAGAATCTCATAAGATGTTCAATTCGCGCCCTGGAGATCACTGGAACATCTTCTAGCGCCCTGAGGTAACTGGCGATATCATAACCATGACTAATCGCCTGACGTCGGAATAAATCCACGTCCGGGGGTTCATTGAGAAACTGCCCGAGGAAGAAAAAACCAACGGGCTTATCGTCCAGAAGAATTGGTGTAGCGGCCACAAGCAGACTATTGGGACAGAGGTAAATTAGGTAATCATCGGTACCCAGGTATTCCTGAATTTTAAACTCGCACAGCAGGCAGTTGTCACGACTGTCTGGATGAACACGATGAAAATCGGTACAGATATTTTGCCAGCCGATTTTCACCAACCAGGTCTGATCAATGTCGAGGATACCGACAGGAATACCCGCAGCCTCATAGAAAAAACGCATTAATTCCTGTAAATCCTCCAGGTCAATAATCTCTTGAAGACGCGGTCTCATGGCACCCTCTTCAGGCGAGTCTCAGCAATGGCAAGCAGTACCCAAAAAAATTGGCGGCAAAAATAGTAAAAAAATGCTGGCATTAACAATTTATCACAAATAACGCTTTATTCAATCGAAAGCCCCGGCACCGCTCATATTATCCGGTCAATAATTCTGCTATAATCCCTGTAAACAAGTTGACAATAAAAGTCATAGATAGGAGAGCCGTATGATCGATCTTTATTATTGGACCACCCCGAACGGTCATAAAGTGACTATTTTACTCGAGGAGACAGGTCTTCAGTACAATATTATTCCTGTCGATATCCGTACTGGGGCACAGTTCGATAAAGATTTCCTTAAAATCAGTCCCAACAATAGAATCCCAGCCATGGTTGATCAGGATCCTGCCGGTGGAGGCCCTCCTCTAGCAATCTTTGAATCAGGTGCCATGCTGATTTATCTCGCTGAAAAAACTGGAATTTTTTTACCTCTAAATATTCCACAGCGATTTGCTGTCCTGCAATGGTTGATGTGGCAGATGGGTGGACTGGGGCCGATGCTCGGACAGAATCATCATTTCAGCCACTATGCACCCGAACCGATCCCTTACGCGATCGACCGCTATCTTAAAGAAACAGATCGACTTTACGGTATCCTCGATGATCAGCTGGCTGACCACGAGTATATCGCCGGAGATTACTCGATCGCCGATATGGCCATCTATCCCTGGATTGTGCCTTATGAAAAACAGGGCCAGAAGCTGGATGATTCACCCAACCTGCGGCGCTGGTTTCGGCAATTGGAGAATCGCCCTGCGATCATGAGGGCTTACGAGAAAGGCAGGGAAATCAACAGTCGGCCAACGGTGAACCAAGAAAGCAAAACAGTTCTCTTTGGCCAGGGTCGACGAACGAATTAATATCAGAAGACACAAAATGATAAATCTTGCAGTCGGGACTGCGGTAACGTAGTCTCTGACTGTTTTTTATCATCATTTACAGGCTTGTTTCCTTGGGAGTTTCCATGCGTTTCATCACTACATTATTTATCCTTGGTTTGTCTTTTTTCTCCAGTGCAACTGCGCTTGCCACTGAAAATCAGCAAAAAAAAACCAGCGGGCCCTCCCCCGATGCTGGTTGAAGTCGCTCCGATTGCTGAAGGAGATGCCGAGGCGCTGGTCGAAAGAGTCGGGACAGTACGGTATGCGCGCGTTTCGCGTGTTGCCACAGAGGTTTCTGGAATTGTTGAAGAGCTCTTCTTTACTGAAGGTACTCGGGTAAAAGCCGGACAATCCATGCGGTGACAGTATCGTCAATAATATGTTGACCATCATTATTGATCCACGGCGTTTGGTTGATCTTGAGTGGCTCCATAAGAAGATTGATGCTTTAACCCGCTACGCTTTGGAATCGCCGCAAGCAAAGGACGCTGATGAGCTGATTATGCTTGCCGGCGAACCGGAACGCCTGAGCTTGAAGCGACGTCAAAAAGATGGTATTCCGATAAACTTGAACACCTGGCAGGAATTGCTAACTGCAGCAGAATCAGTCAGCATCGACCCTGCCGAGTTAAACTCTCTTCTGAACTGAACAAAGGAGCTAGCACTAATGCCAGTTGTTCCCTACAAACCATTAGATATTCAGGACCCACAGGAGCTGGTCTCCTCAATCCGCGCGCGGCGGGGCGGAACCCTTTTAAATCTGGATCGAATATTATTGCACAGCCCGGCGTTTGCTGCAGGCTGGAACAGCTTTCTCGGTGCCGTCAGAAACTCCCTCATAATACCTGCTAAGTTGCGTGAACTCGCCATCTGCACAGTCGCCATTATCAATGATGCAGAATATGAATTCATTCAGCATGCTCCGGAACTTATCAAAGCCGGAGGCAGTGAAGCACAGTTGGCGGCACTAAAACGCCTCGATGATTTATCTCCAGAGAGTTCTGAATTCGACCATCAAGAATTTGCCGTCATCAAACTGAGTCAGGAGATGACCCGGTCAGTAAAGGTAAACGATAAAACCATGCAAGCGGTGAAATCGACCCTGGATAACGACCAGCAGCTGATGGAGTTAATTGGCGTTATCGCGACTTACAATATGGTTTCACGCTACCTGGTAGCCCTGGGGATCGAACCTGAGTAACAGACAAGGAAACAGCAATGAACAGTATTAATGATACTCATAGAAAAACCATCGGCTATATCCTCTGGGTATTTGGTTTTACCGGCGCCCACCGTTTTTATTACGGCAAACCGATTTCAGGGACTGTCTATTTTTTGACTTTAGGGTTGTTGGGAATTGGCTGGATTGTCGACCTTTTTCTGATTCCATCGATGGATCGGCAGGCAGACATGCGTTTCTCTGCTGGCCACTATGACTACACAGTCGCCTGGATTTTACTGACGTTCCTCGGACTATTTGGTGTTCACCGAATGTTTCAAGGAAAATGGATCAGCGGAGTCATTTACCTGCTGACCGGAGGACTTTTCGGTTTGGGATATCTCTATGATTTCTGGACTCTGAATGAGCAGATTTCTCATCTGAATAGCGGTCTATAAAATACCTAGTGGACAGCAAATAAAAGCGCTTCTACAACCATCAATTCTCCCTGTAAAACGCAGATTTTTCCTAGCTTCTCTGCATCCAGGTGACAGCACAAAAAATCGCCGCCCTGTTGAAATATCTTGACCCAAGTCAACTTATTCTTTACGTTAACGTAATTCATCTTTATAACATTGTTTCTCATCAAATGGAGGATCAAATGGCCTACGAAAATCTGCTTATTACAATTGAGAATAAAACTGCGGTTGTTACTCTTAATCGCCCAAAAGCGTTGAATGCTCTCAACGAACTAACCCTGCTGGAGCTGCAGGGCGCGTTTATCGACCTCGCCAAAGACGATGAGGTTCAGGTCATAATTATCACCGGAAGTGGAGAAAAAGCTTTTGTTGCTGGCGCCGATATTGCCGCTATGCGGTCGTTGGACGCTCTTGAAGCCAGACGCTTTGCTAAACTTGGGCATCAGGTGATGCAGAATATCGAAGGTTGTCTTAAACCGGTTATTGCCGCTGTCAATGGTTTCGCCCTGGGAGGTGGCTGTGAACTGGCCCTTGGATGTGACATGCGAATTGTTTCCGAAAATGCCCGTTTTGGACAACCTGAAGTCAATCTCGGGGTCATCCCCGGCTTTGGCGGGACCCAACGTCTGGCACGCCTGGTGGGCAAAGGTCGCGCACTGGAACTCATCCTCACTGGAGAAATGATCGACGCCGCTGAGGCCTACCGCATCGGACTGGCAAACAAAGTCGTTGCTGCCGATCAACTTCTGGAGACGGCTAAAGCCATGGCTGCGACGATCATCAATAAAGGACCCTGTGCGGTTCAACTTGCCAAACAGGCAGTGCGCAATGGTCTGGAGATGGACCTAGATAGAGCCAATCAATATGAATCAGAGTTATTTGGCCTCTGTTTTGCGACTGCTGATCAAAAAGAAGGGATGCAGGCATTTTTGGAAAAACGCCCGGCAAATTTCACAGGCGCATAAATATCATCATTGAATTGAAGGAGGCACAGCATGCATTTTGACCTGACCGACGAACATAAATTAATGCGCCAGATGGTGCGTGAATTCGCCGAAAAAGAGATTATTCCCGGCATTCAGGAGCGTGATGAGACCGAACACTTCGATCGTGCAGTCATGTTTGATCGACTGGCTGATTTGGGCTTGACCGGGATTGTTTTTCCAGAGCAATACGGTGGAGCCGAAGCCGATTACATCTGTTATGCCATTGCTGTAGAAGAGCTGTCCAGGGTCTGTGCATCGACTGGTGTCACCCTCTCTGCCCACCTTTCACTTGGTGCCAATCCGATTTACCTGTTTGGCTCTGAAGAACAGAAACAAAAATACCTGCGGCCACTTGCTGAGGGAAGTAAACTGGGAGCCTTTGCCCTGACAGAAAGTTCTGCCGGCTCGGACGCCGGTGGAACCAAAACAACCGCTCTACGCGACGGAGATGCATGGGTCCTTAACGGCAGTAAAATTTTCACCACCAACGGTGGAGATGCAGACACCTACATTGTCTTTGCTCGCAGCGACAAAGAGGCCCAGAAACATCACGGCATCAGCGCCTATATTGTTGAAAAAGATACCCCTGGATTCAGTTTCGGCAAAAAGGAGTCAAAACTCGGAATCAGAGCCTCATCAACCCGGGAGCTGGTATTTGAAAATTGTCGTATCCCGATCGAAAATCTGTTGGGGAGCGAAAATGAAGGTTTCAAACTGGGGATGATCACCCTCGATGGCGGACGGATCGGCATTGCAGCTCAGGCACTCGGCATCGCTCAGGGAGCCTTTGATGCGGCCCTGAATTATATGAAAGAACGGACGCAATTCAATAAACCACTGGCCGCATTTCAAGGCCTGCAGTTCAAGATTGCCGACATGGCCACCCAGATTGAAGCTGCACGCTTGCTGGTTTATCAATCGGCCTATAAAGCTTCTTCAAAACAGTCGTACAGCAAGGAATCGGCCATGGCCAAGATGTATGCATCCGATGTTGCCATGCAAGTCACAACGGATGCGGTTCAATTGTTCGGCGGCTATGGGTTTACCCGTGATTTCCCAGTCGAGCGAATGTTCCGCGATGCGAAAATCACTCAGATTTACGAAGGCACTAACGAAATCCAGCGCGTTGTTATCAGCAGCACTTTATTGCGCTAATCATCTTTGGGAGGGGCAGTATAGCTTTCTGCCCCTTCTCCCTTCATAAAGTTTTCCCGCTATTTTTACTGGACAGCGCGGCGCAAAAGTATTTTACTTTCCCCAGTTTTAACCCCGATGGAGGAAAGTTATGTTTCTGAAAAAATCATTTGCCGGCTATTTACCAGCGATCGATAAGATCGATATGAAAACCCTCGTTTATGGTGAGAAAACCCTGATGAGTGAATTTCACTTGCGCAAGGGCGCCCTGCTCCCGCGGCACAGTCACCCACATGAGCAGACGGGCTATCTGCTTACGGGGAAGATGGAAATGACTATCGGCAATGAAACCTTCACCGTAGAGTCGGGGGACAGTTGGTGCATTCCTGGACAGATAGAGCACAATGTCAGGGTTCTGGAAGATTCTATTGCAGTCGAAGTCTTTTCACCGGTGCGGGAAGATTATCTTCCGTAAAGGATCACTTAGATGCCTAAAATTTACAGCCATCGTTTTACCATTCCGACTGAAGCCAATGATGAAAACGGCCACGTTAACAATGTTGCTTATGTTCAGTGGATGCAGGATGTTGCTACCATGCACTCAGATGCTCAAGGCTGCACCCGTGAACTCTACCTTAGCCTTAACAGCAGCTGGATTGTCCGTTCACACCAAATAGAATATTTGCGTCCAGCATTTGCCGGCGATGAAATCGAAATACAAACCTGGGTCTGTAATTTGAAATCAGCCCGGTCACTGCGCCGTTATCGTTTTCTGAATGCAATTAATCAGTCGCTATTGGCTCGCGCTGAAACGGATTGGGTTTACGTTAATGCGGATACCGGACGACCACGTCGAATAGACCCCCAAGTGAGTGAAGCCTTTATCCTGGTCCCACCGGAAGAAGAACCATGACCCCGATAGCGACTATAAGTTTTGCCCTCGCCATGCTGGTCCTCGCTGCCAGCCCCGGGCCAGGTGTCATGGCCACCGTGGCACGAGCCCTGACTTCAGGTCTGCGCCCGGCTCTTTTGCTTATTGGTGGAATCATCCTTGGTGATCTTATTTTTCTGTTGTTTGCCATATTTGGGTTGAGTTTTCTGGCACAGGCATTGGGGCAATTTTTTGTGGTCATTAAAATTCTCGGTGGTGGCTATCTCATCTGGCAGGGACTGAAAATATTTTTTGATAATGATGGCTCAGGAAAATTTCGCTGCACAGATTCAAAATCGGGATATGGCAGCTTTATCAGCGGATTCCTTATCACCCTTGGCAACCCCAAAGTCATTCTGTTTTACTGTGGTTTTCTTCCAACGTTCCTCTCTCTGACAGCGTTAACTTACATAGATACGTTGATGATCATGGGGGTCATCAGCATCGTCCTGTTCGCTGTTCTTGGCTGTTATGCCTGGCTGGCAAGTTCAGCCCGCCATTTGTTGCAGGAACCGGGCAAAAGAAAAATTCTTAACCGTGCTGCGGGATCAGTGCTGATAACAACCGGAATCGTCATCGCTAACCGATCTTGACAGCAAAGGAAAATATTGATGAATAAAGTGAATCTGAAAGACAAGTTCTCCTGTTTCAGCGAACACTGGCAGCCGAGAATTGTTGGTGAATTAAACGGTCAACATGTCAAACTCGCTAAATTGAAAGGAGAATTTATCTGGCACCAGCATGAGGCAGAAGATGAAATGTTTATGGTCATTAAGGGCCAATTGACCATCAAATTGCGCGATCGCGACATTAGTTTGGCTGCTGGTGAATTTTTCATTATTCCGCGGGGTGTAGAGCATCTCCCTGTAGCCAAAGAAGAAGTTCAGGTGATGCTTTTTGAGCCGAAATCCGTGATTAATACAGGCAATGTTCAAAACGAGAGAACACTTGAAACCTCTGAGTTCCTCTAGAAATCTCTCAGACAAAAGAAAAGCAGGGTTCGCGCCCTGCCAATGTAGGTATTCAATGTCCAGATCACAGCTTTACCGATTATTTCACTTTCACCTCGATTGTTTTTGCTTTAGCCACTTCAGTCTTAGGGATCGTCAGGGTTAACAGACCATCCTTAAACTTCGCTTCAATTTTTTCCTCGTCGACATTCTCCGGCAGCGAAAAACTGCGGCTGAAACTGCCATAATAACGCTCAATCCGGTGATACTTCTCACCTTTCTCTTCTTTCTCACGCTTGTTTTCCCCGTGGAGGCTCAAAACATGATCTTCAATCTTGATTTTAACATCCTCACTTTTAATTCCCGGCACCTCAGCCTTGATGCAAAACTCAGCGTCCGTCTCACTGATGTCGACCCGGGGCGCCCAATCGGAACCCTTTGTATTCAAACTCCGCCCACCGCGGAAAGGCCAATCAGACGTTTTGGAATAGGGGTCTAACATCTCTTCCATTTCCCGAAAAGGATCCCACTTTGCCAGTTTCATAGCTATCCTCCTTCAAGCAATACGGGATTTACGTCAACTGACGGCCCGCCCGCTTTCAGTCCGCCAGCGAAGCGAAAAACAAGCATTTTTTCATAGAAAACATCTCCGAATCTCACTTCAATGCTATCACTATTTAGAGCCATTTCAAGCCAATACAAAACCTGAAAATCCCCTTTTTGGCCATACCTATAGTTTGAGCTTGCACTAAAAAATTCATCCGTAAATAATATCGGTTCCGTATTCTTTTTGAGGAGATCTCTCATGAACTACCTGTTTACGCCACTGCAACTCCGCGACCTGACAATCCCCAATCGTATTTTCATGTCACCCATGTGCCAGTATTCGGC
>JAPHSA010000022.1 GCA_026193235.1 Deltaproteobacteria bacterium
AGAGGGGGAGTGCCTGCTCATCATTCCCGGCATGAGATAACAGAAACGCATCCTGAAAAATCTCACCTTTACGATGATAGCGTTCAACAAGCTCTGACGGATAGGAAGTCAGAATTAATTCCAGCTGATACTCCTGATCCCCAGGGTCAATTGCTTCACCATTTAAGGGAACTGTCATTCCAGGGGAACAGGATAGGCATGAGGCTGGTGATTCCGTTTCTGGGGCATCAATTTCCGGCTCAATTGCCCGCGCAGCCATCAGCTCTTCAATCCCGGCACGCAAATCCGCACTACAGACCTGCTCCAGTGCTAATTGAAAATGCTCATCGGCCTGATCATCACGGCCACAGCGCTTCAATCCTATCGCCTCATCGAGATTCAGGCGTGCCAGCCCGTCACCAGCAGCGGTGCGCAGCTGCTCCACTTCTTCAAGCTCAGTATTCATGAGTGATTGAGACGCCAAGGTTTCAGCGAGCAACCGAGCATCAACAAAACGGTTATCCTTGACCGCTTTACGTAAATTTTCGATGGTCGCTCCGCTGCCGCCACCAAAAAGCTTTCCTAAAAAACCCATCTGTTTATCCTTTGAGCAGAAATATTTCGTTTTAATTGCTGTTGATATAATGGATTCGATCTGGAATATTCTGTTGAACCTTTCTTAGAATAGGGAATCGATTAAGGAAAAATCCAGCTCATTCTCTGCGAGTTGCTGAACCAGAGCAATTTTCTCAGCATCATCTGCCCTTATTTTAGCAACATCATCTTTAATCGTTGTATAGATTTCCGCCGTAATATCGTCTGTGCGCATGTACGGAATTTTAGCGTCATCAAGAACCCTTTCCACCACATCGGCTAAAGGAGCGACCCCGTTAATCACCAATCCTGCCAATTTAAGTTGATATTCAGGCAGATGATACAGGGTTGCCAGCATGACCAAAACCTCATCCCGACTGCTCGGAACAATCACCAGAGTCGATTCCCGTAGCAGATCGACGATTCTCTGGGTCGAGGCGGCCCCCAGTTGCACATGGTGAACAATACGGCTGGCCTGTTCGGCATCAGCCTTCAGTTCAAGCTTAAGGAGCTCTGACAGATAGGTCATCGTAGGGTTAGCCAGTATCGGTGAATAATTAAAGCCACCAACAACCTTGATATTGGTATTTTTGAAAGCGAGTTGGAGATAGTGGAGTGCTGCTTCACGCTTTTTTTTGACCAGTTTGTTGGGCAGGATCATACGCACTTCGGCGCCAGTTTCGCGAAACAGAGCCAGATTAAGGTGTAGCGCATCAATCACATTCCCGATACCACCACCGGCAACCAAAAGGACAGGAGCATCCAACTGCTTGGCCAATTGCGCGTTGTTCATTCCCATCACTGAACCGACACCGCTATGTCCGGCTCCCTCAATGATGAGAAAATCACATTTTTTTTCCAACTCTTCTGTGGCCCGGCGAATCTGCTCCAGATACAGCTGTGGGTTATTCTTCCCTTCGAGAACCTCACGGGTCGTATGCGCATCAAGAACCACAGGTGACATCAGCGCCAGCTGATCCTTCATCCCGTAGACATGCGCCATCAATGCTGCGTCAACATCAACGGCACGGCCAAGATACTCCGTTCTTTTCGGGCCGAATGGTTTAATAAAGCCAACCCGTTGGTATTTTTTCTGCGCAAGGTGCAACAATGACAAGCTGGTTGTCGTTTTACCGCAATTCTGTCCGGTAGCAGCAATGAAAATCTTTTTGCACATGGGGATCCCCTTGTAATTCAGATCACAATCGATACCAGTTGAGTCATTCATGTTGGGCTAAAAACTAGCATGCCTCTCCTGAGGCATCAAGCTAGCAGAAATAAAAAGAATCTCGGATGGGAAGGCGCGAGAAAACGGCATAATCAGGAGAGGAAAAGGTGACGTTCTTTGACGAATACGGGATGAAAGATCTCGGCCAATTCAACAATTATCATTGGGTTGGCCTCCAGAGCTAAAGACCCTCGGCTCAAGGTCAAATCGATTTCAACCGGTTCGCTGCGCCCGATCCCAAAATGGCTGCAAAAATCGCTTGCTAGGCACAAAACCGCACAAAGAGTGAAAACCTCTGGACTTTCCGTCCGCAGTTTTTCAAAATCATGATGATACAAGGTCGCATTGACAATTGATTTAGGATAGTTCCAGTGATCAAGCAACGCTGCTCCGACCACTTCATGAGAATAGGCGAACAAGCCACGTTCAACATCACGCAGTTGTCCTTTCCCCGACTCAACAATCCGTATGACCTCAGTGTAAAGATCTTTGTCGCGATTCGTCATCACCACCTTGCCAATATGGTGCTGCAATCCAGCGAGGTAGGCCTCGTTTTTATCAATCTCGGTCAAACGTTCCGCAATCATTCGACTGGCGACGGCGCAGCCGATCGAATTTTCCCATAGCTTGCGTTCCATGATGCCGTAGGTTTTATGAGTACTGCGCAAACTGTATTCCAACGCCAGATTCCTCAGTGCATCTTCCCCGACAACAATAATCGCCCGGTCAACCGTCCGTACCTGTTTCATCTGTTGATAAAATACTGAATTGGCTATCCGCATCAAACGCGCTGAGATAACAGGGTCAAGCGATACCGCATTTGCGAGCTCCTTGATTTTCAAGTCGGGCTTACGCAGTAACTCAAGCAGCTTAGTCGCAACAATCGGTGACGGTGGAAGTTCCCCCATACTCTTGGTGATGGTTTCAAAGTCACTGAACATGTTCATGGGTTACGCACCTGATTGGTCAATGGTTGACAACAGTCTGCCGCCAGCGTTCTCAGCTCGTTGCCAAAAGTTCTGATATCTTCCTGACGGGTCTGCCATGAGCACATGAAACGTGCGTGGCCGGAACCGATAAATGTATAAAAATGCCAGCCGGCATGGTGCAAAGCAGTCATCAAATTAAGTGGCAGCTGAACAAAGACCGCGTTAGCCTGAACCGGGTGAATTAATTTAATTTCCGCGACCGACAATAATTCTTCTGCCAGAAGCTGCGCGCAATGGTTGGCGTGCAATGCGTTTTTCAGCAGCGCACCGGATTCAATCAACCCGACCCAGGGAGCGGCCAGATAACGCATCTTGGACGCCAACTGCCCGGCCTGTTTACAACGGTAATCAAACTCCTGGGCCAGTTGACGATTAAAAAACACCACGGCCTCACCAACAGCCATACCGTTTTTGGTGCCGCCAAAAGTCAGCACATCGACACCCGCCTGCCAACTCAGGTCCTTGGGATTGACCTTCAAGCCGGCAAGCGCATTGGCAAAGCGGGCACCATCCATATGCAGGTACAGTTCATGCTGCCGGGCCAGTTCCCCTATGGCTGTCAACTCATCCGGAGAATAAACCGTTCCCAACTCTGTAGCCTGGGTAACACTGAGCACCTTCGGTTTTGGGTAATGAATATCGCTGCGCCGCTGGACGGTATGAGTCACCGCCTGATGGTCAATTTTTCCATCAGCTCCCGGAACCAGAAGAATCTTCGTCCCGTTAGAAAAAAACTCGCCCGCTCCGCATTCATCTGTTTCGACATGAGCCATTTCATGACAGATGACACTGTGGTAGGAACGACAAAGTGAAGCTATTGCCAGTGAGTTTGCTGCCGTGCCGTTAAAAACGAAAAATACCTGACAGTCGACTTCAAAGAAATCCCGGAGTGCGTTACAGGCTCTGGTCGTCCAAGCATCATCACCGTAGGAATTAACAAACCCCTGATTGGCCTCTTCCAGTGACTGCCAGGCCTCCGGGCAGATGCCACTGTAGTTGTCACTGGCAAACATATTTTTATTCAAAGCTATTTCCATTAAAGAAAGATAACAAAATCAAGCAGATAGGTACATAAAAAAATAGGGCACAAAATGCGCCCCTAACTTGATAACAGCCCGAAAATCATCGGTTCTAGCGCTGCCTTGCTCGCGTTAATGTTCATGATAATGCAGAACAACCAAAAGACAACTACCGTCGGCAATAACGTTCAGGCCTTGATCTTCACAGTATTTAACCGCTGCAGGGCTTTCTGCTCCCGGCTGCATCCAGATATTTCTGATCCCCTTGGCCGCAGCCTGTTCGACTACTTTTTCAGTCACTTTTGGTGGGGTAATGATTGAAATACTGCTGACCCCTTCCGGCAGATCGGCAACCGAGGCCACACAATCAACGCCTTCTACTTGAGTTTCAGACGGATGGACTGGAATCACCGGATAATCATTCTGCTGATAGCAACGTAGGATCTTATTACCGTATTTATCTGGGTTGGTCGATGCACCAACGACACCGAAAGCGGGAGCAGCTAAAAACTGTTTAATTTGTTGGTCAATGGTCATGAATCGCTCCTTAGCTCGGAAGAGATATAAGAATTTGCATCATTATATATTTTTAGTACGAAGAGTCTATCCCGAACTGAGGGTGTAGAGAATATTTTGTAATGAAATAGTTAGGGTAGAACCAGAACAACCAGATTCAATAGTGGCTCAGGGTAGATTCCCAGGGCGAGAATGGCGACAAAACATCCGGCCAACAGTAGATATTCACTTTTAGAGCCTGGATGTAATTGATAAGCACTGCGTTCCTGCATGAACAGGACAATAATCGGCCGCAGGTAATAATAAACCGACACCAGCGAGGCAAAGACACCGATAATAGCCAATCCGGCATAACCGTTACGCAGAGCTGCCTGAAACAGCCCGAACTTGGCAAAGAAACCGGCCAGCGGTGGAATCCCGGCGAGAGACAACATGAAGGCGGCCAGAACAATAGAACGGCGTGGGTGGAGATATCCCAGCCCCCGCAGATCCTCATATTCCTGCAGTTCTTCGTGCTCCGTGGCAAATGATGTCACCACCCCAAAAGCCCCAAAGGTGGCAAAACTGTAAATAACAAGATAAAAAAGTAACGCTTGACCACCATCGGAACCACCGACCAGCAAAGCGATCAGCAAATAGCCCATATGCACAACCGAAGAATAGGCCAGCATACGCTTGAGGTTGGTTTGTGGCAGCGCCGCAAAGGTGCCGACCAACATGGTTATGATCGCCAGCAACCAGAGAACGTTTTTAATTTCTGCACCGCTCTCACCCAGCATAGTCAACAACGGTAAAAATGCCGTCAACACCGCACCCTTGGCTGCCGTAGCCAAAACCCCACTGATCGGGGCTGGTGCTCCTTGATAAACGTCTGGAGTCCACAGATGGAACGGAACCAGGGAAATTTTAAAGCCGACAGCAACCAGTAACATTGCCCAGCCGGCCAGTCCGATGGGCCGCAGTGCTCCCTCAATCTGAATTCCAGCCAATGCCTCCTGAAAATGAAAACTCCCTGAAGCAGCATAGATGAGCGCTATGCCAAAGGCCAGGAATCCGGTGGCGACAGCGCCAAAAACCAGATATTTTAAACCCGCTTCAGCACCACGGTCATCAGTTCGATTAAAGGCGATGAGAATATAAAGTACCAGGGTGAAAGCTTCCAAACCAAGAAAGAGTCCAATCAAGGATGTCGCTGCTGACAACAAACTCATCCCCGCAGCTGCAAACAACAGCAATGAGGTATATTCCCCACCGCCGAAGCGATGTAAATCAGCATAGCGGAACGAGATCAGCAGCGTTGCCGCAATCGTCAACGACCAGACAACAGTGCAGAAACGCGCATAAAGAGTGGTCGCGTACATCCCGCCAACTTCAGCTAACGGGGCTTCCATCAGCCCGGCTACTAAGGCCGCGGATAAGGCCAGCAACAGGCCCACTGTCAACCAGAGACGCCGCTTCGGTATCCATGCCCCAAACATCAGAACAGCGGTCGCCCCCAGGGCCAGAATCAACTGTGGTAGCAAGGATTGTAGTGCCGCAAAACTCATGGCTGCCCTCCCTGCCGCAACATGAAACTGACCGGTTCACGCAAGCTATCAAGCAGCGGTTGCGGATAACAGCCAAGAATAACGACCAAAACTGCAAGCGGGATCAGAACCAACCATTCGCGGCCGCCGAGATCCTGTTTATCGAAAGGCTCACAACAGGGGCCCCAAATGGTCCCTTGAACCATCCGTAAAATATAAGCTGCAGAGAAAAGTACGCCACCAACGGCGAAAATTGCCCAGACTGCGTTGCTACTGAAGGTACCGATCAAAATCAAAATTTCACCGGAGAAGTTGGCTAAGCCGGGCAACCCCAGAGAGGCCAGAGAGAATAGGAGAAAAAAGGCCGCCAGGTTTGGTTGGCTTTTCCAGATACCTCCAAGCTTAGCTATTTCGCGGGTTCCTGTGCGTTTATGGATCAAAGCGATGGCGATAAATAACGCTCCGGTTGTCACCCCATGATTAATCATCAGCAACAAACTCCCTTCCCAGGCGGTCTGATTCCAGGCGGCGAGGCCGAGCAGGACAAAGCCCAGGTGGGAAATAGACGAGTAAGCAACGATCCGCTTGATATCAGTCTGCAGGTAAGCGATCCAGGCCGCATAGAACAAACCGATCAAAGCTAAAACGGCAAGTACCGGCAGCGATTTTTCCGCAGCATGCGGGAACAGGGGAAAAGCAAAACGGATCATGCCATAAACACCGGTTTTCAACAGCAGTCCGGCAAGATCGACCGAGGCCGCTACGGGCGCCTCAGTGTGAGCATCCGGCAACCAACTGTGGAAAGGAAAAATCGGCACCTTGACGGCAAATGCGGCCATGAAGCAGAGATAAAACAGCATCTCCTGGCTAAAGCTCAGCCGGGTCTGCTGCAGGGCTTCAAGGGCAAAGGTATAAACTCCGGTCTGTTCACCATGAAGCAGATGCAGACTGATGACGGCCAGGAGCAAACAAAGGCTGCCGGCTAACGTGAAGAGGAAAAATTTAACGGCCGCATAAACCTTGCGTTTATAACCCCAGACGCCGATGAGAAAAAACATCGGAATCAACATCAGTTCCCAGAAGAGGTAGAAAAGAATAAGGTCGAGCGCAAGAAAAACCCCCATGATTCCGGTTCCAAGCACAAGTATCAGAGCAAAAAACAGCGCTGAAAATTTATCCTGATCCCAGGAAATCACCACAGCAACCAATTGTAAAAATGCCGTCAGGATAATCAGTAAAAGTGAAATGCCATCCATTCCGAGGGTATAACGGATACCAAAATGCTCGATCCAGCTGGCATCCTCATAGAGGAACCAGCCGGCAGAACCGGTTGAATACAGCCCCGCAACCAGGCTGAGAACAAAGACAGCCGTTGACGTCCCCAAAGCAATCCAGCGACTGGCTGCAGGTGCTTTGTACCAGAGAAGACAGAGCAGAGCTCCCAGGATCGGCAGCCAGAGCAGTAAACTCAAAAGCGGAAATTGTAGGGATGAATCAGCGGTCATTTTTTACTTTCTTTATTCCGGTGTTTTTCAATATCCAGTTCCCCAGGATCTCATCAGACTGCTGCCCGCAGGAGGAACCAGCCAACAATAACCAACAATCCCCAGGCAAAACCCTGCAGATAAAAGGCAATGCGACCATTAGCGAGCAACCGTAGCGATTGCCCCCAGGCGACACATGTCCGGGCAAAGCCATCGATCAGGCCATCGACAAGTCCGACTTCGAGCCCCTGCCAACAAAAACCGCAGACAGCTCTGAAGGGTTGAATCAATACCCGATCAAACAACGCATCGAATTGCCAGCCCGCGAGCAGAAAGCCTGAAATCGGTCCAGTTTCACGAGGAGCAAACTTTCGATAGCGCAGATGGGCAATCAACCAACCAAGGATAAATACTCCGACCGCACTTCCGATCAATAGATATTCAGCATTCATCGACAAGTGCAAAACATCATGGTCTCGGCTCAACCAGCCGGAAAGCCAGGAATGGCCACCGAAAAAATGTGGCAGGTTCAGCAAACCGCCCAGCACCCCTAAAAAAGCCAGCGGTACCAGAGGCCACTGCATCAAACCGGGAAGTTCATGGGGCAGCTCTTCGCCACGGAAATCTCCGGCAAAAACCAGATAAGCCAGGCGAAAGCTGTAAAGAGAGGTAATGCCCGCGGTCAGAAGTCCAAGGCCATAGATCCCCAAATGGAACAGATCGCCCTGAGCAAAGGCCGCAGCCAGGATCAAATCTTTGGAGAAAAACCCCCCGGTCAATGGCGCCCCGGCAAGACAGAAGAGACCCGCGACAAACAGCCAGAAAATGGTTTTCGAGCGTTGCCGCATCCCGCCCATCAAATAGATGTCATTCTCATGCCCGGCGAGGTTAATCAGACAACCCGCAGCCATGAATAAGAGGGCTTTAAAAAAAGCATGGGTCAGGAGGTGAAACATGGCCGCCGAAACGCTGCCGACACCAACTGCCAGAAACATATAACCGACCTGGCTCATAGTGGAATAGGCGAGGACACGTTTGATTTCACGCTGGGCCAATGCGCAGGTTGCCGCGTAAAGAGCCGTCAGTACACCGACCAGGGCAATTGCCCCCATTGCCAAGGGCGACAAGGACACCAGTGGAAACATCCGACAGAGCAGATAAACTCCGGCGGTGACCATTGTTGCTGCGTGGATTAAAGCGGAAACCGGGGTCGGCCCGGCCATGGCATCCGGCAGCCAGGTCATCAACGGCAACTGGGCACTTTTACCACAGGCCCCGCCCAGCAGCAGCAGGGCAATGATCGTGATTGTCGTTGGATCAAGTTCAGTCGCCCGGCCGTTGATCGCTTCTATTCCCAGGGTGCCAAAGAGGGCAAACAACCAGAGTAACCCGATGGTGAAAAACAGGTCACCAATCCGAGTGACAATAAAAGCTTTGCGTCCGGCAGCCGCATTTTCCGTTTTACGGTACCAGAAGCCGATCAAACCGTAAGAACAGAAGCCAACGCCCTCCCAACCTAGGAACATCAACAGCAGGTTGTCTGCCAGAACGATTGTCAGCATGGCAAAGACAAACAGGTTGAGCAGGGCAAAAAAGCGCGTCTGATCTGCATCTTCCTGCATATATCCGGCAGCATAAAGATGAATTAAACTGGCAACGCCGGTCACCATCAGCGCCATAATCGCCGCCAGAGGATCCAGCAACAAGCCAATGTCAGCCTGAAAATCTCCACTCGAGAGCCAGGTAAACACAGTCACCCGCAGACCTTCACCACCGGCCTGCGGCAGACATCCGAGACAAGCGAGGAAACTACCGATAACCGCACCGTTGGCAATAATCACCGGAAGCGGTTTAGGCAGGCGATTACCCAGGCAGGCGTTAAGAACACCGCCGAGCAGGGGCAACAGCAATAACAAAGTTAGCAGTATTGCCATCAGCCCCTCATCTCGTCAAATGACCGGATATCGATACTGTTTTTACGCCGTTGCAGATACACCACCATCGCCAGAGAGATTGAAACCTCTGCGGACGTCATCGCCATCAGGAAAAGAACCATCACCTGGCCATCAATCTGCTGCCAAAAGGCCGAGGCCCCAACCAGGACCAGGCCAACGGCATTGAGCATAATTTCCACACCGATCAGAATCATGATCAGATTACGCCGTACCAGAACACAGGTCAGGCCCAAGAGGAACAGAATCGTCGAGAGAATCAGCAGATGCTCTAATGGCACGATCATGCCGACTCCTCCTGGCGTTCTTTTTTAGTTTCCGGTCGGCCCACATAAAAAGCACCAACAGCAGCAAACAACAGCTGAAAAGAGACAATTTCAATGGCCAGAGCATATTCCTTGAATAGGACATAGCCAAAATCCCGCGGCGTTGCATGCCAGCGCGGCACAGCTTGCGCTCCGGCAGGATCCAATCCGGTGAGCAACAGAGTGCAACAGGCCAGTGCCACAGCCAGAATAAAGATCGGCAACCACTGCAGCCAACCCGGAGC
>JAPHSA010000200.1 GCA_026193235.1 Deltaproteobacteria bacterium
GCCATGACCGTCCAGATCGAAGGAGTCCAGCGTTGGTTTCAACAGCATTCCAACCCGGAGGGATGGCAACGATTTCTTGATCGTCAGGCACAGGGGCAGTTGTTCCATGATTATCTGAACAACATCCGCGAGCAGTTGATCGCACTTTACCAACGGGAGATGCCAGTCACAGAGATGCGTGATGAAAAGCAACGTTTGATCACTGCGGCGCTGGCACAGTTTGAAGCATTGAAAGCCACTGGTCAGCTCGGCAGCAGTTTTGATCGCTGGATGGAGCCCGGTCTCAACAATGCTCGCCTGGCTGGGGTTGCCACCTATCGGGAACTGATTCCTGGTTTTCAAGCAATGCTGAAACAATGCCACGGAGACCTTGAGTGTTTTTATGCTCGCGTGCGTGTCCTCAGTAAGCTACCGAAGGATGAACGCTTGTCACAACTGAGGGCTGCCAGTCAACCAACGCTGGCTATGCATTACGAAAATGGGGTCTAAGTCTTTACTGAATTTCAAGCACTGCCAGCAGGGTTTAGTGGATATTCTCTCACTCACTCCCGGGAAAGGCTCTGTCCCCGGATAGCCAGATGATAAACTCAAAACAAAAATCCACCTACTTTTTTACTTCAAGCAAGGCATAATGGCAGCATGTCATTCCAAAATTTCACAAGCTTCAGTCGACAGAACCGCCGGCAGATCGGTATCCTGCTCAGTGGCCATTTGTTATGGGGTTGCGCACTTATGGTTTTCTGGGCTGTCGGCCAACCGATAGACCCAGTCGCCCCGTGGTGGTCTGCTGGCTTTGTCGCCCTGCAACTTTACGCCGCTGCTCAACTACTGTTACCTGCCCTGCTGATACATCCTGAAGAACGCACGCGGTTTTTTTATTTTTTTTGGGGCGGCATTATGATTTTGAGCCTATGGCTCATCAACCAACTGCCTGCCGTCGGAATGTGGCAACTGCCATTGAGCGGAATCAAGTCAGGACTGCTACTTTTAGTTGGAACCCTTATCGGTACTGCGCTGGCACGCTTCGTCAACCGTTTCTGGGAAGTCATTCCGGTGTGTCTGGCCATGACCCTGGCCGATTTTTTCAGTTGGCTCATTGGTCCAACGGCCAATTTTGCTCTAGAAATCGAACAGTATTACCTTGCACCGGTAGGCCCGCCCCCGCTTATCGATATCCTTCTGGTCAAATTGGCATTCCCCGGCTCTGCAGCTCTGGCACCGGTTTTTGGTATCTCCGATTGGATTATGGTAGCCTTCTTTGTCAGTGTTTCCAGACGCTACGCCGTCAATGATAATCTCATCGGTCGGTCCGGCGAAACGCTGACACTGGGCAAAGCGTTTGGCCGCTATCTGCCGCTACCGGTGGTGGCCCTCTTCACTGCAGTTATACTGGCACAATCCACCGGACTGTTTATTCCCGTGTTACCACTGATCGCCGTGGTCATGCTCCTCTGGTACACAACACATTACCTGCTGCAACGACGCCCTTGAGTTGATATGGAAAAAGCAAAATTCATCAAAGCTTATCTGAATGCAAAACCGTTTCCGGTCGCAGACATAACCGAAGCCAGAAAGCTCGAGACAGCGAGGTCCTCAAGATCGGCAAAAGTCGCTTTCCCCGGGAACATTGACAATGTGATCGTTGACAATGCCCAGGGCGAAACGAAAGCCAGAATTTATACCCCAGCAGGCAACGGACCCTTCCCGGTGATTTTATATATGCATGGTGGAGGGTTCAGTATCGGCAGTCCGGAGACATCTGACAACCTCTGCCGGATTATCGCTAACACTGCAAACGCCGTCCTGATCAGTGTTGATTACGCCCTGGCTCCCGAACACAAATTTCCCTATGCGCTGGAGGAATGTTACCGGGTTGCTCTCTGGATTGAGAGAAATGATGTTGCACTCAATGTCAGAGCGGACCAGCTGATCATAGCTGGCGACAGTGCTGGAGGTAATCTGGCCGCCGGAGTTTGTCTGCTGGCGCGAGAGAGAGCAGATTTTAGCCCGATTTATCAGGTCCTGATCTGTCCGCTGCTGGATCTCCGCACAGACCATGCACTCAAAATCAAAGAGTTAAAAGACGGCCTGTTTACAGCAGATAACAGTCACAGGTTCATTCATTATTATCTGCATGATCCGGACGAAACCGGGAATCCGCTGGTGTCCCCCCTCTTGGCCGAAAGCCTCACCAATCTTCCCCCGGCGACGATCATCAGCGCCGAGCTTGATCCCCTGGCAGCAGAAGCCATAGACTATGGCAACCGACTGCGGGATGCCGGGATCGCCGTCACCCACCGTCACTATGCTGGCCAGGTGCACGACTTTATCCTATTTGTTAAGTCGCTGGAAGAAGCCACAGAAGCAGCTGAGGAGATTGGTTATGATCTGCTCAGGGTGGTTACGAACTCACATTGAAAGAATTCTCAGACCGCCAACATCATTGGACAATTATGCGCATTATTATCCTTTTACTCCTGGCTATTATTTTCGTCCCGATCCCTGCCTATAGTGATATGAACCTATGGACACAGAGTTTCTACTTTGAGAATGATCTGCTGACCGGTACCGATAACGACTATACCAACGGCATAAAGTACTCGCTGATCTCGCCTGACCTGTCTCCACAAATCCCGCCAAACCGCTCGGCGAAAATACCGCGGCTGGCCCTCGATTTTTTTCACCGCCTGCCGCTGATCAAAAACGCACCAGCGGAAACCGGCCATAAGGTTGAACTGGCATTCGGTCAGAATATGTACACGCCGAAAGATATCAGCCGTTTTGATCTGATCGAGGAAGACCGGCCCTATGCTGGTTACAGCTATCTAGCCAGCGCTTATCATCGCAAAAGTGATGATGGAGAAGGTTGGAGCCAGATGGACACAGTTGAAATCCAGCTCGGTATTGTTGGACCGGCCTCCCTGGCTGAGGCCGCCCAGAAATTGGTACACCGTGTACGCGATTTACAACGTCCCAACGGTTGGGAGCACCAGTTAAAAAACGAACCGGGTCTGACTCTGGCCTTTGAACGCAAATGGCTCTATCACCCCAGTCGTGATCGTCGTTTCTGCGCCGATGCCATTACCCATGCCGGTGCAACACTGGGAAACATCATGACCTATCTCAATGCCGGGCTGGAAGTCAGGGTGGGCTGGAACATTCCACGCAGTTTTGCCGTGTCGCTGATCCGGCCAGCTGGCAGCACCTGGAGCACGCCTGGTCGCGGCCTCAGCCTATATCTATTCTCCGCTGTCAACGGCCGTTTGGTGATCAGGGATATCTTTCTCGACGGCAACAGCTTTCGCAGCAGTCATCAAGTCGATAAGGAACCTCTGGTCGCTGACCTGTCAACCGGTTTGACTGCGCGACTTGAGCGGCTTTCCCTCAGCTTTGCCTATACCCAGCGCACACGTGAATTTGAGCTGCAACCCAAACACCACGGGTTCGGCTCACTCACACTCACTTACGCCTTCTAGTTCTGGACAGCAGCTAGCCCGTGGCTTTTCTTCCTTTTTTTTGCTAATCTCTCAGCAGCTCAATAGCCCCTTCAATGGTTGAGGTCTCAGCATGCGCACACAGGGAAAATTACTGACATACGGCTTTGCCATTTTCAGTGTCATCACGTCCTTTCTATTTGTCTTTTATGCCGTTAATATCAATTTCAGCGGCAACCCCTCCCAATGGCTGAAAACCTTTGCCTATGTTGCTGGTGGCTACGGTCTTTTCAATATCTACATCCTCAGCTGGGCCTGGCGAAACCAGGCAAACTGGACGGTCAAAGCAGACATGGTGGTTGCGGCCTGTTTTTTCGGCATCTTTACCATGGACACTGTCAGGGATGGATTTAATAATTGGACGACTGAAATCGGGAGTATTATCGCTCTGGCGGCCGTACTCTTGATCAACTGGCTTGCGGTCAAGATGTTGTGTGAAAAAGACTCCGGCTGAAAAACAAGCTGTTTTGCCCTCCTCCACTGATTTATGTCTCCACAACCCTTGCCACACCACTAGCGGACAAAGTAAACTTGAATATCTATTTTAACTTCATATGTTAACCGGCCTTCCGGCAATATTCAGACATATAAAGAAGGACAGCCAGATGGACAAAAACGAAAAGATCAGCCCGATGCCGCAACGCGGTCCCGCCTGTGAGGGGAACTTTTATCCGGACAGGGGCACCAATAGCAGCCCGGGGATGAACCCGCGCATTCAACGTTTGCGCAAACTGAGTGTGGAAACTGAGCCGAGTTTGTCCATCGAGCGCGCTCTTCACGAAACCGCCTTCTATAAAGAAAACTACGGGAAGCACTCGATTCCAGTGCTTCGCGCAATGAACTTCCTGGACCATTGCCGCAAAAAAACCCTCTACCTCGGAAATGATGAACTTATCGTCGGTGAACGTGGTCCACGCCCGATGTCGGTACCCACCTTTCCCGAGTTGACCTGCCATAGTGTCGAGGACTTTAAGGTCCTCAACAGTCGCGACCAGCAGCGTTACCGCATCAGCCAGGAAGATATCGACATTTACGCCCGTGAGGTCATTCCCTATTGGCAGGGGAAAACCATTCGTGAACGGATTTTCAGCCATGTCCCCGCCGAATGGCAGGCGGCTTACGAAGCTGGTTTATTCACTGAATTCATGGAGCAGCGGGCACCGGGCCACACCGCGTTGGATGGCCAGATCTATCAAAAAGGCATGCTTGATTTCAAAAAACAGATTGCCTCCGAAATTGACGCGCTCGATTACTTGAATGATCCGGAAGCCACCGACAAATTTGAAGAACTTAAAGCAATGGAGATCTCCTGTGATGCGGTGATCCTGTTCGCTGAACGCCATGCTGAACGTGCTGAAGAAATGGCCGCACAGGAAAGTGA
>JAPHSA010000115.1 GCA_026193235.1 Deltaproteobacteria bacterium
CCCGACCCGGAGAGGCCGGTAATAATCAGTAAACGCCTGCTCATTCCAGATCGTCCCCGATAATGGTATGTGAGTGCAGATGAGCGGCTTCAGCCATGCGTGTTTCTAACAGCTCCTGGAACTCGCGAGCACTATGATAACCCATCTCCTTGAGCAGCTGATTTCGCGCTGCAACTTCGACAATCGTGCTGATATTGCGGCCAGGGGCGACTGGGATGCGTACAAAAGGAAGCTCTACGCCGTGAATATTAAACGCCTGATCTTCAACTCCCAAACGGTCATATTCCTTGTCATCTTCCCATTTGACAAGTTCAACAACCAGATCAATCTTTTTTCTTTCGCGGATAGCAGCAACCCCAAAAAGGTGCTTGATATTAAGAATACCCAGTCCACGAATTTCCATGTGATAGTGGAGCAAATCCATCCCTTCGCCGAAAATAACCGAGGGGAGCTTAAAGCGTACCCTGATGATATCATCGGCTACCAGACGGTAGCCGCGCAAAATCAGTTCAAGGGCACATTCACTCTTCCCAACGCCACTCTTGCCCTGAATCAGTACGCCAATCCCAAGAACGTCGAGCAACACACCGTGCAATGTTGAAGTCGGCAGCAGGCGTTCTTCCAAAAATCTGGTGAGCAGAGCAATAAAGTTAGAGCTCAGGTGCCGGGTTCTCAGTAAAGGCGTATTTCCTGCGTCGGTGTACTTAAGCAGATAGTCGGGTGGATCCTGATTTTTAGTGATAATAAGGCAGGAGAGATTATGACTACAGAGTTCCCGCAGGTGGGCAATGGCTCTCTCCCGCGGCATTGAATCAAGAAAGCTTAATTCCGTTGAGCCTAGAACCTGAATACGATCCGGATGCAGGCTTTCTGTGTACCCCGCCAGAGCCAGACCAGGCTTTTGAATCCGCGGAACCGAGATAGTATTGGATAGCCCTCCAGAACCGGCTAAAAGTTCAAGATCGAGACCGGCTTCCTTTTCTTCAAGAATTTCCTGAATAGTCAGTTTTGGCATAATATCAGGGCCTGATTCATTGATGGAAATCCCCACTCACATCAATAACGCCTCAATGTCACAATGCAGGGATGAACCTTGAGCAAATCTAAGCTTCTTCATCAAGAATAATCTGATAGATTTCCTGATGATCTACTGCATCCATAAGTTTTTTTCTGACAATGGAATCCTTCAATAACTTTGAAATTCGGGCCAGAGTTTTCAGGTGAACACCGACCGATTCCTCGGGAGCGATCAACAAAAAGAACAGGTGTGCAGGCTGGCCATCCATTGATTCAAAATCGACACCGCCCTGACTTCTCCCGAAGACTAATTTCAATTCAGGAATTCCGGGCAGTTTGCCATGCGGGATGGCCACGCCATCGCCGATGCCCGTACTCCCTAATTTTTCGCGTTCCTGCAATACGGCTAGAACATCCTCCCGATTCAGCGAAGGCTCACAAGAAAGCAGTGAATCCGTCAATTCAACAAGCGCTTTAACTTTATCTTTGGCCTGCAGGTCAGCAACGATCGCCCGGGGATTTAACAACTCAGAAATTTTCATACTCATCATCTTACTTTGTCAGCAATAAAAAAGCACGAGCCTTCCTCAAAATTAGGAGAGAAAGGCCCGCATCCAGATTTTCAGCTCCCTTGGGGAACAATTAAACCGTAATTTCCATCTTTGCGGCGGTAAACAACGTGCATTTCTTCAGAACTATCATCGGTGAATACAAGAAAGTCCTTATCCAAAAGGTCCATCTGCATCACTGCTTCTTCCACCGACATCGGCTTAACAAAGAAGGATTTACTGCGGATAATTTCCGGATTTCCATCCCCATCGTCAACACTCGGTGCAGCAAAAACTGTCTTTTCAACTTTTCGCTGTATTCCGTCACTTCCTTTGTGACGCTTGAGCTTTTCCTTATAACGTTTCAGCTGTCGTTCAATTTTGTCCACCATTGAATCGATCGCAGCATACATATCATCTTTATTCTCGCCACTTTTCATGGTCAAGCCCTTAGCGACCATCGTCACCTCTGCCCGGTGATTAATTTTTTTCTGTACAGACAGAACCACCTGAGCATCAATGGGCTCATCAATGTATTTCTTAACCCGGGCCAGCTTCTCTTCCGCGTAACTGCGAAGGGCATCACTGCTTTCCATATGACGGAAGGTAACGGCAATTTGCATAAGGCAACCTCCTAGGTTCCATAGACCCCGGAATGAGGTCTTGCTTGGTATTAATTATAACCCAGAAACGCTTCAGGCACATCTGCGGCTATAAGCCCCTGAATTCCAGGCTTAAAATAAGCGTTTTCGTTCCGTCGACGAACCAAGTCCTAGCATTTCTCGATATTTCGTAACAGTCCGTCGGGCTATATCGATGTCCTGATCCTTCAGTAATGCAACAATCTTCTGATCAGAATAAGGTTTTTTGGGATCTTCTGCCGCGATGATCTCTTTAATGCGACTTTTGACACTTTCAGAAGCAACAGCATCACCATCAGTGGTATTGATTCCACTGTTGAAAAAATATTTCAGTTCAAAAAGTCCCTGTGGTGTCTGAACATATTTATTCGTGGTCACACGGCTTACAGTTGACTCATGCATCTCAATATCTTCGGCAACATCGCGAAGGACAAGGGGTTTTAGATACTCAATGCCGTGATCAAAAAACTCCCTTTGAAACTTCACAATACTTTTGGTCACTTTATAAATCGTGCGCTGCCGCTGATGGATACTCTTAATCAGCCAGACAGCGCTGCGCATTTTATCTTGGATATACTCCCCGGCCTTTTTGTCAACAGACTTACTGTCGGACAAGGCATTACGGTAAAAGGAGTTAATCCTCAGATTAGGCAAGCCATCGTCATTCTGAGTCACGACATACTCGTCACCGACTTTATGTACAAAAATATCGGGAGAAATATAGTGGACATCTTCTTCGTTGTAGGCCCTACCCGGCCGTGGGTCGAGGGCTGATATCAGTTTCACGGCCGTAAAAACTTCCTCCAAAGATACCTTCTGTGCTTTGGCAATGACCGGGTACTTACGGCCCTCAAGTTCAACGATGTGATCACGGAGAATTGTCGCCGCCAAAGAGTCCGAGAGATCCAACCGCTCAAGTTGCAGGAGCAGACATTCCTGAAGATTGCGACTTGCGATGCCCGGCGGATCAAACTGTTGCACCCGAACGAGAGCAGTTTCAAAGGTTGACAACTCAAGTTCTGAAGCTTCGGCTAATTCTTCAACCGTTGCGTGCAGATAGCCGGCTTCATCCAGATTGCCTATAATCTCAGTTGCCGCATGTTTTATTTCCAACGGAAATGAAGACAAACCCAACTGCCACATGAGATGGTCGTTAAGGTTGCCTTTTTTTGTCAGCAGGCTCTCATATGAGGGGCGGTCCTCCTGGTCTTCGTAACTGTTACGGGTGTCGCTACTATTGAGGCTGTAACCTTCGAGGTAGGTTTGCCAGTCAATATCATTCATCCCTTCAGCGTCACCCTTTACCTCCTGCTCAGGAGGAGCCTCTGTGGACATGGGCTCTTCATGCTCTTGAGTGGCGGACTCATCTTCGCGGGCATCTTTAGGATCGACGCCCTCCTCCAGCAAAGGATTTTCAGCCAGTTCTTCGGTCACAACATCAACCAACTCCATACGTGACAGCTGCAACAACTTGATGGCCTGCTGCAACTGAGGAGTCATCACCAGCTGTTGACTGAGCTTAACCTGTAAACGAAGATCTAGAGCCATAAGTTCTCATATTCCAAGCAGTTACAATTCAACTGGCTTCCTTTACAAAGATGCCGGATTAAAGACCAAAGAATCACAGCCTGAATTTTTCTCCCAGGTAGATTTCCCGCGCTATTGCGCTTCCGGCAATGGCTGCGGGAGTGCCAAACTCAATCACCTGACCCTGATTCAAAATGTAAGCCTGGTCACAAACACCCAATGTTTCTCGCACATTATGATCGGAAATTAAAATCCCGATACCACGTTCCTTGAGTTGAAAAATAATATTCTGAATATCGGTCACAGCGATCGGATCAATCCCGGCAAAGGGTTCATCTAAAAGCAAAAAAGCTGGTTCCAGGACCAGAGACCTGGCAATTTCAACCCGTCTGCGTTCTCCGCCTGAAAGAGCATACCCCTTTGACTTGCGAATGTGGGAAATATTTAAGTCATCCAGCAATGCCTCCAGGTGTTGTTTTTGCTCCCCACTGGGCAAGTTAAGAGTTTCCATAATTGCGCGAATGTTATCTTCAACCGACAGTTTGCGAAAAACGGATGCTTCCTGCGGCAAATAGGAGATTCCAGAGCGAGCCCGTTGATACATCGGCAACCCGGTAATGTCCTGATCATCCAGAAAAACTTTGCCTTGATCCGGCTTAGCCAAACCAACAACCATATAAAAGCTGGTCGTCTTCCCCGCGCCATTGGGACCCAACAAACCTATGACCTGCCCGGATCGGACTTCCAGATTAACCCCTGAGACAACGGCCCTTCCAGTATAGGATTTATGCAGATCCGTCGCCCGCAGCAGCCTGCTCACTGGGTGTCCTTTTTCTGTTCTGGAACGATCACAGCCTTCACTCGATTCTGTTCAGAACTCTTGACCAGACTCTTATTTTCCTTGATATAGAGGGTGATCTCATCACCATTGATCTGATTTAAGCCCTGTTTGACCTGCGCACTGCCAACTAAGAACAAGACCTCTTCCTGCTGCCGATAGACTGCCCTGTCCGCGGTGGCCTCTCTGTCGAGCTGGGTAAAGTGAACATTTCCAATCGCCTCCAGACGATCTATCTGATTTCCTTCCTCGAGAAAAAAGACAATTATCTGTTCCGCGGCCAGAGTCATCCCCCCCTGCTTGGCAACCACGTTACCGGTAAAGACTGACTTCTGCTCCAACTGTAGGATTTCCAGTTGTTGTGAAGTAATTTCAATCGGCTGACTGCTATCTACTTCAGAAGTAAGCTGGCCTGCTACACTCACATTGGCCTGCAACAACCCAAAAAGTATTATTATCAGCGCAACAAATCTGATCATTTGTTTAGGTTCTCTCTGCCGGCTGGATGTAAAAGGGTCCAGACATGCTCTTTTACCAGTAAACGTCCCTGATCAATATCAACCTGCAAACCCGTACCGGTCAGCTCCAGTTGACGAGATTTAAAATGTACCGGCTCTGCGGTACTCAAACGCCGCAATTTATCGTCATAATGCAAACGCTCGGTCATTAACTCTTCACCTTGCTCCGTCGTTATTCTGACATCCCCCCAGACATCAATCTGTTGGGTATCCTGATCCAACTGGCCCTGATCAGCTGTTAATTCTACGTCACCGAAGGCTCTGGTCTGATAATACAACAGGTTGACCGATTCCAGTTTGACCTGACTACTGTCTCTCTGGTATTCGGCTTTGTCTGCATCGAGAGTCCAACGTCTTTGGCCTTCTTCGTTCTGGGTATAATGCAGATTTTCCAGTGCGAGATCAATTTCCTCCGGCAACAGTTTGATAATTTCCTCGGGACTTTGCTGCTCCAAGTGTCGCCAAATAACTGTACCCAGGATAATAACGGAAACAAGGATCGATAAAGCCAGTAATCGCTTCAGACTAAACATCCATGCTCCGCCAGCAACTGTCTATATCAGACACTCTACCGAGTGGCCCACTTGTTGATTCAATGATCACTCTTCAAAATACCGCGCGGTCATCTCATCCCATTTTCCACTGGCTTTTAACAAGAGATCACAAATTTCTCTTACAGCACCGCGACCGCCAGGACGTTCAGTAACAAAGTCCACCAAGGGGAAAACCTGCGGGATAGCGTCAGCAACCGTGGCGCTGAAGCCGACACGGCGCAAAATTGGAAGATCGACAACATCATCACCAATGTAGGCAACCTGATCATCAGTCAAACGCTGTTCAGCCAGAATATCCAGGTAGGGCTCCAGCTTGCGCAAGGCTCCCTGGTAGAGGATATCTATCCCCAGTTCCTTTGCCCGCCTTTCAACTACCATTGATGAGCGCCCGGTGATGATGCCGATCTTAATCCCGGCCCGCTGAAGCATTTTCAGGCCATGGCCGTCTTTAACATCAAAAGCCTTCAGCTCATTACCCTGGTTATCGTAGATAATCCTGCCGTCGGTCAGAACACCATCAACATCGAGCAGAAGCAATTTAATCCCCGCGAGCTGCTTATCCATCAAACCACTCCGGATTTAAGCAGGTCGTGAAGGTGAACGATGCCAACGGGAACTGTTCCAACTTCGTCTTCAAAAACAAACAAAGAGGTAATTGAATGGGTTTCCATCAACCGCAGAGCCTTGGCTGCCAGGTTCTTGCGCAGAATGCGTTTAGGTGCTGTTGCCATCACCTCCCGAATCGGTTGTTGCAAATTTTCCAGTCCTTTTTCCATCACCCGGCGTAAGTCACCATCAGTGAAAACCCCGATCAATGTGCCCTCAGGATCGGTCACACCGGTCACCCCCAGCTGTTTGCTGGTGATCTCAAAAAGGGCTTCCCGCAGAAGGGTGTCTGCCGTAACCAGGGGGATATTTTGCCCGGAGTGCATAAGGTCCTCAACCCGCAGAAGTAGCTTTTTCCCCAAAGCCCCCCCCGGGTGAAAGAGAGCAAAATCCTCCGCCTTAAAACCACGTTCATCCAGCAACGCAACAGCCAGCGCGTCACCCATTGCCAAAGTAGCGGTGGTGCTGGCAGTCGGCGCCAAACCAAGGGGACAGGCCTCCTCAGCGACACTGATATCAAGGTGGACATCGCCGGCAATCCCCAGGGTACTTTTGGGATTTCCTGAAACTGCAATCAGGGGTAACCCCATGCGCTTGATAATCGGGAGTATTCGGCTGACCTCCTCTGTCTCTCCGGAATAGGAAACGGCAATAACAACATCCCCCCGAGACAGCATCCCGAGATCGCCATGAATCCCTTCAGCAGGATGCAGAAAAAACGTTGGGGTTCCGGTTGACGCCATGGTCGCGGCAATTTTCTGGCAGATTAAACCCGACTTGCCCATACCTGTAACAACAACTTTGCCCTGACAGTCCAGAATCATTTTAACGGCTTGTGAGAAAGCGCCATCTATTCTGGATTTCAGCGCAAGAACCGCATCGGCCTCTATTTGCAGGACCCGTTTTGCCGTTTCGATCATTGGCTTTCTTTCTTTCCGTCCGTCTGTTTGAAAATTGCATCAAACTCCAGAATCTGTTGCAGCAAGGATTTAACCTGAGACAGAGGCAGAGAGTTTGCCCCATCACAAAGAGCTTGATCGGGATTCTCATGAACTTCCCAGAACAAACCATCGATTCCCGTTGCAGCGGCAGCCCGCGACAAAGCGCCTACAAATTCGCGCTGACCAGAGGAAGAGCCCCCGGCACCACCGGGCAATTGCACCGAGTGGGTCGCATCAAAAACCACGGGGTAACCCATATTGCGCATAATAACCAGAGAACGCATATCAGTCACCAGATTGTTGTAGCCAAAAGTTACCCCCCGCTCGGTCAGAACAATCTGATCATTACCGGTCGATGCAATTTTTTTGACACCATGTTCAATATCCCAGGGAGCCAGAAACTGCCCTTTTTTTAGATTGATCGGTTTGCCGGTCTTTCCCGCAGCAACCAACAGATCAGTCTGGCGAGACAAAAATGCCGGAATTTGTAATATATCGAGCACCTGAGCTGCGGCCTCGACCTGACTGACATCATGGACATCGGAGATGATCGGTAGTTCAAACTCTTTATTGACCCGTTCCAGAACCCGCAAGCCGCGTTCGACTCCAAGCCCTCGAAAAGACGTCACCGACGTCCGGTTAGCTTTATCGTAGGACGCTTTGAAGATCAGTTCACAACCCAATTCCTGGGTTATTTTCTTGAGCCCTTCGGCAATCCTCAGAGTCAGGCTTTCATCTTCAATCGCACAGGGGCCGGCGATCAGGGTCAACTGTTTGGAACCACCAAAAGAAACGGGTCCAACGTGCACTGTTTGCATTTATTTCTCCTCGCTCTGTTTCACGCAAGCGCCGACAAAAGACTCGAACAGGGGATGCGGTTCCATCGGCCGGGATTTGAATTCCGGATGGAACTGACAGCCGAGAAACCAGGGATGATCGGCCAGTTCAACGATCTCAACCAGATTTGATTCCGGGTTAATCCCCGACAAGACCAGACCGCAGGTTTTAAGCTTTTCCAGATAATCATTATTAAACTCAAAACGATGACGATGACGCTCGGTCAAGTGGTCGGTTCCGTAAATTCTGCGGGCCAAGGAGCCCTTCGACAGATCACAGGGGTAGGCCCCGAGGCGCATTGTCCCTCCCTTGCCTTTGACCTTTTTCTGGTCTGCCATAATATGGATAACAGGATTTATAGCTTCCTCATGAAACTCGGAAGAATGGGCATCATCAAGACTGCAGACGTGGCGGGAAAACTCAACGACCGCCATCTGCATACCCAGACAGATACCGAAAAATGGTATGCCGTGCTGGCGAGCATGTTGAATCGCAGAAATTTTGCCCTCACTGCCACGCTCACCGAAACCGCCGGGAACCAGGATGCCATCAACAGCTTCAAAAGCGTTACCGATGCCATGGCGCTCCAAGGCTTCAGAGTCGACATATTTCAGATTAACCCGGCAATTGTTCGCAATTCCTCCATGGGTCAAGGCTTCGGCAAGAGATTTATAACTTTCTGTCAGACCGACATACTTGCCGACAATCGCAATTGTCGTTTCACCAGCAGGATCTTTAACCCGCTTAACAATCCGGGTCCAGGCCGCAAGATCGGGAGCCTTGGTCCAGATATTCAGATAATCCACAATTCTTTCATCAAGCCCCTGGTCATGAAAAGCACTGGGAACTTCGTAAATTGTCTCCACATCGCGGGCGGTGATAACAGCTTCTTCCGGAACATTACAGAACAGAGCAATTTTAGCCTTCATATCGCGCGGGATTTCACGATCACAACGACATAACAGAATATCCGGCTGGATCCCTATCTCCCGCAGATCCTTGACGCTGTGCTGCGTCGGTTTGGTTTTGAGTTCCCCTGCAGTTGCGATATAGGGAACCAGGGTCAAATGAATATAGAGAACGTTTTCCCGGCCGCGATCGGCCCGGAATTGGCGGATCGCTTCGAGAAAGGGCAATGATTCAATGTCACCGACTGTTCCACCCACCTCGACAATAGCAATATCAACGCCCTTGGCATTGTCGAGAATTTTTTGTTTAATTTCGTTGGTGATATGCGGAATGACCTGAACAGTTCCACCGAGATAATCACCACGCCGCTCTTGACGAATGACGGAATCATAAACCTGGCCGGTGGTGAAGTTCGATTTGCGGGATAATTTGGCCGTGGTAAAACGCTCATAGTGCCCCAGATCGAGGTCGGTTTCCGCACCATCATCGGTCACGAAAACTTCACCATGTTGAAATGGGCTCATAGTACCCGGATCAACATTGATATAGGGATCCATTTTTTGCATTGACACCCGCAATCCACGGGCCTCCATAAGGGCGCCAATGGATGCAGCTGCAAGCCCCTTCCCAAGGGAAGACACAACTCCACCGGTCACAAAAAGAAACTTTGTTTTCATACTTTTTTTCCGATCCTCATATGATATTGAAAAAATCCTCAATCATCGTGGCTGGCTGATTCTACACAGAAACAGACGTGAAAGAAAGCCTGAACATGCAAAAATCCGTCCATATTTCACAAACAGCTCAAGGCCTTGTTTTAATTAATAATTTCTTCAGGACATCAGGCGGGAAATGCGCTCGAGATCTGCCGGCGTATCCACCCCGTGACAACTGAACTCGCTCACAGCGACATGCAGTTTGACCCCAAGTTCCAACGCTCTTAATTGCTCCAGACTTTCCAGTGACTCGAGTGGAGTTTTGGGCCAGAAGGGGTAGTTGAGCAATAACTCACGGCGATAGACATATAGACCAATATGACGCAACAAACCCAGTTGCGGTAAAGAGTCAAACAGCTGATCCTTGTTCAGATCTCTGGGCCAGGGGATCGGAGCGCGGGAAAAATAGAGCGCAAAACCTGACTGATCAAGCACAACTTTAACGACATTAGGATTATAGAAATCGTCAACTTCCTCAATCTGACTGGCAACAGTTCCCATCCGGATAACTGGGTTTTCCACCAAAGGCGCAACCGCCTGATCAATCATTCTGGGATCAATAAGCGGCTCATCTCCCTGAACATTGACGATCAAGTCAGCGTCAATTTTCCCGGCAATCTCTGCCAGACGGTCGGTTCCGGTAGGATGGTCAGCACGGGTCAGCATGACTTCGCCACCAAAGCTCTCAACCGCTCTGACGATCCGCTCATCATCGGTCGCAACAATGGCTCGGGCAACTGAATTGGCGGCAATCACACGCTGGTAAACCTGCTGGATCATCGGCAAGCCATTGATCAAAGCGAGAGGCTTGCCAGGAAACCTGGTTGAACCATAACGTGCAGGAATAATCGCAACAGCTTTTTCCATACGAACCCTCTTTGTCCTCCCCGAGTTTAAAGGTCTGGATAGTTGCGTGATTTTCCACGAATGTCAACGAGCAAATCAGACTTCACGGGGGACATACAGGCGAGCAATCCGCTTGGCTAAAGAATAAATCTGTTTCAAC
>JAPHSA010000304.1 GCA_026193235.1 Deltaproteobacteria bacterium
CGGGGAACAACAGTATCCGCAAAGAGCTTGACCGGGTTATCAAACAGAAGCTAGCGGTTACTGTGGTCTACGCAGACCTTGATCATTTCAAGAGCTATAACGACAATTACGGGTTCGCCAAAGGGGATGATGTCATTATTTTTACTGCCAATGTCATCCAGATCGCATTAAAATCCGGCGGCTGTCCCGACGCATTTGTCGGTCATATTGGCGGTGATGATTTTGTTTTTATTGTTCCATCAGAAAAATGCTCGGCCATTGCTGATGAGATTATTCAGCGCATCAATCATGGAATCACCGAATTCTATACGTTTGAAGATGCCCAGCGAGGACACATTGTAGCCTTGAACCGTGAAGGGGAAGAAAGGCACTATCCCTTGGTGAGTTTGAGTATGGGGGCTGTTGATTTGTCACAACGTCGTGTCAAAACAGCTTTCGAAGTGATTGATATCTGTACAGAGATAAAAAAGGCGGCAAAGAAACAATTGGGCAGCAACCTGTTGTTGTGTAAGCGGAAAGTTGGCTAGTTTGCTCATATAAAAACGTCTTAAATTCCCTGATTTTTATCAATCAGTTCGATCAAACGTTCATTCGTCCAGCATAGATGCTCATCCATGCGCTTCCCGGCAAGCTCGGCATTTTGATCAGCAATAGCCTGATAAATTGCCTCATGTTGCTGAGCAATGATTGACTGATTGTCCCTTTGGTTGGCAACCTCTTCAATCACCGGCGCTAGAAACTCTTCTGAAAATTCAAAAATATTGCTTATCACATGAACCCGTAAAAAATTCTGTGAAGCCTGAGCGATAGCTAAATGAAAGTCCTGATCTGCGCTCCAGGAAAAGCGTGCTGCACCAGATTGACGACGAAAAGCTATCAGAGTTTCTTTAATTCTTTTTAAATCCTCGGTGGTTCTCTTCAATGCAGCATTGTAGGCACTGGCCTGTTCCAGATCACGCCGGAGTTCGTAAAGCTGGACAATTTTTCGCAAATCGGCCTGAATCAAACCTTTCAGTGGATCTAATTGCAGTGTGGCATCAATCGATTTAACATAATTCCCCTTGCGCTTACGAATTTCGATGTAACCCAGAGTCTCGAGACGATTCAATGCTTCCCGCAAGGATGAACGGCCAACACCAAGAACATCAATCAACTGGCGCTCTCCGGGAAGTTTATCTCCGGGGTTCAGCTTCCCGTCGACAATCAGCTTAACAATCTGCTCACTGATCTTATCGGACACCTTTTCAACTTTTATTTCTTCAAAAACAGTACTCATTTCAACCCTCTGGTCAGACCATGGAGAAAAACTGAACTCAAAAACAGCAAACAACCCCGCTTAAATGGCTTACTCAAAGAGGATATAGCATATCCGCAAAATAATAAACATTGAGGAGTTGACAAATTCACCAAATGCGATACTATCTGGTCAGACCAAGCGACAATCTAACCAGAAAGGGGCGTCCATCATGACTTATCATTTTTCTCAAAACCACAATATTGTCAGCGAAATTCTCATGTGGTGCTGGTTCAGCGGCGTGGCAGGACTGGCAGGG
This sequence comes from Deltaproteobacteria bacterium, assembly GCA_026193235.1. GTDB lineage: Bacteria > Desulfobacterota > Desulfuromonadia > Desulfuromonadales > Geopsychrobacteraceae > JAPHSA01. Next base: position 1,554 of record JAPHSA010000304.1, read on the forward strand.
ATTTTCTGCCTCTATTTTTTACTGATATAACCCACGTCAGCTCTCATGCCATGATCAATCGCTTTGGTTAATTTCAAAAAAACCGGGGAAGGTACCAAAGTAGCGCTGGCTGCCGATTACCGCATCCGGCAAGGATGCTTTACATTCTCTGCCCTCAGGGTTGTGTGGGCCTCATCAATGTCAGGATTTTATCCGGCCGTGGCGAGTTCCTTGGAAAGTCTAAAAATGAGTTAAGGATATGGGGATTAAGGCAGAAATACTGTGTGATTTTTCATCTGGTCGATCAGAAATAATAGCGTATGCGCAATTCCAGTTTATCTTCATTGACTTTCTCCCCGTATTCCGTAAACCACCCGCCATCCAATCGAGAATAGCGTAAGCGCAACTCCCAATTAGTGAAACCGGTGTAAGCCGCTTCAGGGCTGAGAGAGTAGCTGGAATCGGCGAGGTTCAAGACCGCCGTAAACCCTGGAGTGAAATAGAGCAGATCAAAGGGTTCTTTCTGTGTCACCCGTAAATAGATATAGTCCCGACCGGCCTGCGCTTTCGCATAACCACTTTTACTGATCGTTGCGGCTTGGCGCAAAAGGCTGTCATCTCCGATACTGAGATAACTGCTGTGGGCATCGCTGACTAGTTGATAAAACTGATCCAGCTCGGCTTCTGAATAACCGGCAGCGTTATGGTAGTACTCGAAAATTGTGGTGATGTCATTTTCCGTCAGGTAACGCAGCCCGAGCAGGTAACTGGTCAGCGATTTTTCCACCGCCATCAGACTACCGGCGTCATTCAATAATTTGCTGTTCTGTTCAGGGATGTGGGCCAGTTCCGCGTGAATCTCGAAATTGGTCGCCAGATTTTTGGAGATATCAATGCCAAATCGCGTTGAACGACTTTCACCGGTGAAGAGGATAAAATCAATATCGGTGTCGCGGTAGAGCAGGTAGAGTTTAGCTGCCAGGTTGATATGGTCCTGCTCACCGAAATCGTCGTTGACATGCTCCCAGACCGGCAAAACGACACCGGTCAGTGCCAAAGTCTGTAGCTTACCGGAAAAACTCTTTATCAGATCAACCCCGGCACCAATATAGCCTTCCAACGCTTCTTCCGGATTGTTCGGGTCCTTCGGCCGGTCGATGAAACTGACCGGATTCCAGGCATAGCCCTTACCCCATTTGAAAGTTTTCTTACCCAACTCGAAGGTGACTGACGGCGCCGGTTTGATACTGGCATAAGCCGAAAAAATGTTCAGCTCCCTGCTTGATTCCAGCTGATCATTCTGTGTAAAGGCCTGCAACAGCCAGTTAAAATCAACAATTCCCCGATTGAGGTTGCCATCCAGCTGAATGGTTGTCGTCAACCGATCCAGTTCGGAACGCGAACTGTCGTACAAACCGAGCAGCCCGAAGGCACCATCCCGATTGAGCCAGTTATGCTCCCCTTTCAGTTCGGCATAACCACCCCAGGAAAAGGTCTTTTTCTCAAACTCATCAAGGTTGAAACTGTAGTCTTCAGCCGCGCTGAGCGCGGGCAGAAAACTGTAACTGCCAAACAGAAAACCGGCACAGAGCAGGAAAAAGATGCGATTCAACATCATTGTCGCCACTAGCGCAGCTCATCAACCCGAGACAGATAGTTGAGCGAAAAGACCTCGTCAGCCAGCTCCTTTTTCGTGATCTTAGCGTAGACCATGGCCGACTTGTAGCCTTTGTAGAGTGGGCTGTCGGTTTCCAGCACCGATGGGCGCACAATGCCATCGCCGAAATCTTTCGGCTCTTTGTAGTAGAGGGTTTTTATCAGCATACCGCTGGAAGCAAAACACTCGATCGTGGTCGGCACCAGGGCAATTTTATCGACCCACATTTTCAGGCTGTCATAGGCGATGCTGTTCGATTTTGCCTTCAGTTCGAGGAGATAAAGATCACCTTCTTGAGTAATATTGGTGACATCATATTCGGCGCTGTAATCCAGGCGCAGGATATCAGAGTTATTGAACACCCCACCAACCACCGACTGCAGGCTGGTGATGCGGATCGGCTTGCCGACATTCGGGATGTAGAGCCACATATTGTCATTCAG